>NZ_FMIC01000001.1 GCF_900091625.1 Micromonospora peucetia | reverse complement strand
GACCCTGGAGCCGTACCCGTACCTGGTGGTCATCGTCGACGAGCTGGCCGACCCTGATGATGGTCGCCCCCCGCGACGTCGAAGACTCCGTCGTGCGGATCACCCAGCTCGCCCGCGCCGCCGGCATCCACCTGGTCCTGGCCACCCAACGCCCCTCCGTGGACGTGGTCACCGGACTGATCAAGGCCAACGTGCCGTCCCGCCTCGCGTTCGCCACCAGCTCCCTGATCGACTCCCGGGTCATCATCGACCAGCCCGGCGCCGAGAAACTGCTCGGCAAGGGCGACGGCCTGTACCTGCCGATGGGCGCGTCCACCCCGATCCGGATCCAGGGCGCCTGGGTGTCCGACGCCGGTCGCCGCCGTCGTCGACCACTGGCGTACCCAGGCCAGCGCTCAGCCGGCCGCCGCGACCTCCGCCGTGCCGCCGGCCGCCACCACCCCTGCCGGGCCGACGGTGGACACCACGGCGCTCGACGACCTCGACGCCGACGAGCGGGCCCTGCTGCGCGAGGCCATCGAACTGATCGTCACCAGCCAGTTCGGGTCGACCTCGATGCTGCAACGCAAGCTGCGCATCGGCTTCGCCAAAGCCGGCCGCCTCATGGACACCCTCGCCGACCTGCGCATCGTCGGCCCCGCCAAGGCTCCAAGGCCCGCGACGTCCTCATCCGCCCCGACGAGCTGCCCGACCTGCTCACCGCACTCGGCGGCCAGCCGGCCACCGAGCCCGACGACAGCACCGACGCCACGGTGCTGCCCTTCCGCAGCGGCACCCGCCGCTAACCAGGACAGGAGACCTCCGCCATGACGACCACCAGACCCGCACCACCACCACCCCGGTCACCATCCCCGTCCGCCTTCAGGTCAGCGACACCGACGCCGCCGACCAGCCCCGCGTCAGCCAGATGATCGTCACCGGCTGGCCGTCGCGCCGGGCCTGGCCGTGCACGTCACCGTCGACGACGGGCAGCGCCTCGACGGCCGCTACAGCCTCGTGCACCTGCCCAGCGGCCTCGCCCTGGCACACCGACTGTGCGCCCGCCACATCGACGAGGCCGCCGCCGCGGCGATCGCCACCGGCATCGACTGGAGCGACGAGCCGCGCAGATCCTCGCCGACACCCGCGTCACCCCGCTGCGCCCGAGTGACGCCCCGTGGAGCTGGTGCGGCTACGACGACTCCTGCCGCCGCGAGGTGTACCGCGCCCCGACTCCGTTCTGTACGACCCACCAGCCGATAACGCCGCGCGGGCGGCCCCCTGCCTCCTACAGCCCGGGGCCGCCCGCCACCCATCCAGCCCACAACGAACCAGAGGAGCACCCTCATCGTGCCTGATCCCGGAGAGTCGACCTACCTCGGCGTCGCGTACGCCAGCACCTACGAGCCGCGCAGCCCGTACGGCCCGCGCCGCACTTCCAGATCCCGACCGCAGGCGCCTTCGCGGTGCTGGTGGAGATCTCTACCAGCCTCGCCAACAGCACCTCCGCTGCACCGGCTGCGGCACCACCGACAGCGACTTCAGTGAGCTGGAGATCCTCGCTCGCGCCGGAGCCCACGCTCCGCTGCGGCCGAGGCACCGCCACCGCAGCCCTAGACGCCGAGATCGCCACCGTGCGGCCGAGCTGTACCGCGTCGACCCCAAGCGTCGGGCTACCTGCAGATGGCCGGCGTACTGCTCGGCGCCGGCCTGGCAGTGCTCGGCGGCGCCGGAGCCAGCGGCCACCTCCCCACCGCAGCCCTCGTCACCGGCGCGACGACGACCGCCGTGGTGCTGACCGCCGTGGTGCTGCTGCTGATGGCCTCCGCCGCGCCTCGGCGGCGACTTCGGCTTCGTGGCCTACGCCGACGCCGACGACGCCCAGGACGTGCTCACCCGCCTCGCCGCGGTGACGCCGAGCAAGTTCCGCAGATGATTCCGCTGACCCGCGCCGCGAGCTCTGGTGGCTCTCGCGCACCGTCCGCACCAAGTACCGGGCCATCGCCCGGGCGGTAACCGCTGTACTGGCGGTACGCGGCGCGCCGTCACCGCCGCCCTGGCGATCTGGGTCAGGTGATCGCCATGACCGTGACCACCACGGCGATTGGCTACGTCGGCCCCCACACCCCGAGGCGGTGGCCCGATGACCCGCCGCCTCTTCGCCATCTACGTCACCGGCGCCACCAACGAGTACCGCCTCGACGTCGTCACCGGACCCGGAGCCCGACAACCCCCAGGCCGTCACCTACTTCACCGCCGACACCCTCGACGCCGCTGCCGCCAGGCGCAGCGGCTGCTCGACGCTGTTGAGGGCCGGCCGACCGCTACGGCGAGCTGTACGCCCACGACGGAGACGGCACCGCGGTCTACTGCGACACCATTCACCGGCCCAAGTGACCATTCAAGGCGCGCGAATGGGCGGCCCGATTGACCGGGCGCCATTCGGCTGCATGTATTCAGATTTTCTTTGCCGCAAATGCCGCCCGGCTCGTGATGGTATTCCATATTTGCGGTGGAGTCTACACAGGATCCCCGGGGATCCCTGGTTTCGGCGCGTGTTGGCTCCCTGAGCGATCGAATGTCGCCGTAAGATCCACGGGTTATAACCCCGATCTGATCTTGAGGGAGCGCCAGCGCTCAACCCCTAACTCCACAAAAAAAACAGAGCCCCAAACCCCTCTCGTTTGGCCGCGGTGAGGGTTTGAGGCTCTTCACAAGCTCGGAGGACACCATAGCACCCACCTCCGGGCTGGGTGCACTGTTGTCTCTCGACACCTTCTCTGCGTGTCGCGGCGACACCTGTGCGCGCCCAGTCCCCTCGCCTGATCCTGCCGTGATTGCGGTGCCGCGATGATGACGGCACCGAACGTGACCCTGCTGTCCGCCGACCGGGTGGCCGCGACCGGGCACTGCCCGGTCTGCGCCGCTGTCGGTCGGCGGTGCTGGCCGCTCCCGGCCGCGACCGCTGCACGGTGCACCTGGCCCGGCCCGCCCTGTTGGTGGAGACGACCCGAACCGGGCAGGCCCGGCTGGTCGCTCCGGCGGGTGCTCGTCGGCGGCCGGTGTATCCGACCGGTGTGCAGACGCCGTGCGCGTCCTGCGCCAGTGCGGGCCGGGACACGCAGGGCCTGCCCCGTGACGGCGCCGGGTCGGAACCGCTGTGCATTCCATGCTGGCGCAGCCGCACGGAGCGGGAAGAGCGCCGCCAGGCGACCGAGCTACGCGCCGGGGTGCTCGACGACGTCGACGACGTTGTGGAGGGCTGTGCGGCGTGTGGTGAGTGGGAGCCGTCGCCGGCGTGCTGGCTGTGTGGCTACTCGTGGCTGGCGGCTATCCGCGAGGAGTTCGCCCTAGAGCAGGAGGCCGAGCAGGCCACCGCGGCGGCCGTCGTCCAGGCGGAGCGGGTCGCGGTGGAGGCCCGCTTCGGCCAGATGGTCGAGATCACCGAGGCTGAGCAGCGGGTGGCGGAGCTGACCGCGTGGGTGCAGCGACTGCGGGAGGTCATCGAGGCGTTCGCTGACGGCCGTCGCCGTGGGCGTGCGGTGGTGCACCTGGCCGATCTGCTGGCCCGCCAGGCGTCGGCGAAGGCGTCGAAGCGTGGTCGTCCGTCGGTGCTGGCCCGCGTCGCCGGCGTGCTGGCCGTGGACGCCAACGCCCGGATCACCCGTCCGGGGCGGCTGCGTACCGCCGAGCTGGCCGGCTGCCAGCCGCGCACCGTCACCGGCTGCTGGGCCCGCGCGGAGGCCCTGGAGTGGATGGAGCGCACCGCTCAGGGCCGCCGCCTGTCGATGGAGGAGCGGACCCGGCTGGGCCGCACGTACGACCGGGCGGAGTTCGACCTGGCGCCCCTGGGCGGCCGGGAGCGTGCTGTCGCGCGGGAGCCGTACCTGCCGGTGGCGCTCCTAGTGATCGAGGGGCTGCTCGCGCACGCCGTGGCGCTGCTGGAGGCCGCCCAGGACGACGTCGACGCGCTGCACGCCCGCGCCGGCACGGTGATGGACATGGCCGCCATGGCGCGGCGTGCTCAGCTTCGCCAGGCCGTGGCCGCCGCCCGGGACACCGCCATCGAGGGCGCCGAGGACCTCGCTCGGCACGCGCTGAATATCTGCCACCCCGCGCAGCGTCTACAGGTATGAGTGTTTACTCCTGGCTCGTGGTTCGGGGTAAGACTCCTCCGTCGATCACTCACCCTCAGTCCGTGGGGCCGAGTCGGCGGGAGAATGGCGCTTCGCGCTCACCAGCAAGAGGGGTGCCACGATCCGTACGGCGTCCTAGGCCGATCGAGAGGGCGTGTGCGCCGTCACGAGGGTCGCGCCGTCCAGATTGGATGGGATGGGGCGCGTACGACCTGGCACGGGCCGCACGGCGGGCCTGGAAGTGGCTGGCAAACGTGCCTCTGCCCCGGGTCGCGGCCACGCTCGGGTCCCGGCTCGGTTCGGGCTGGACGATGCCGGTGCTGCTCGACTGGATCGAGCGCAGCCGTGGCGGCCGGGAGCTGCTCGACGCGCCGAAGTTGCCGCTGGGCTACCTGCGGTCCCTGCTCGACGAGTCGCTGACCGGCGACGTCGAGCCGCCGCACCCGGCCCGCCGCTACGACCAGCACCGCGCCCAGGTCGTCGCCGAGCACCGCCGCGACATTGTCGAGCAGGCCGCCGCAGTGGCCACCGCCCGCGATGCCGCTCGCGCCGAGTGGGACAGCCGCGAGCAGGCCCGCCAGGCCGAGCGCGCCGGGCCCGGCGCCGGCCGCCACGCCGCCCTGGCCGCCGCCCGCGCCGCCGCGCGTGGCGACCACGCCGCCGCCCGCGCCATCGCCGCCGACGCGCAGGACTGGCCAGCGGTCGCCCAGCCGGGCACCGGCCTCCCCCGACTCTGGCCCACTAACACCACGTATCCCAGGTACCGCTGGTACGAGAACTGACTACCCCTGCCCCAAGGAGGACAGACATATGGGTTGGATCAACAGAGCGATCGGCACCGGCCGGGACCTCGACCGCGTCGAGACCGAGCTGGCCGGCATGGGCCCCAGGGACCCCCGCCGGACCAAGCTCAGCAAGGAAGCCGCCCGCCTCCAACAGCAGCAGACCGCCGAGATCTCCAAGGCCCTGCGCAACGGCGCGGACGAGCAGACCGTCCGCTTCGCTCTCGGACTGCACGGGCAGGGAGCGGACCGCGCCGACAGCCGTGGCCGACCCACCCCCGCGCAGGAGTTGCAGCAGATGATTGACCGCCACGGCATCGACGTCGTTACTGAGGCCCTGTACCGCAGAGACTGACCAACCGACCCGCCGCCGACGTCGACGAGCCAGTGCGGCCGGCACGGCACGGATCGTCGCCTGCCGTGTGGTGCCCGTCGAAAGGGCGCCGGGTCATGAACCAGTCCGCTGGCTCACGTGCCCCATTCGTCGCGAAGCGTCCGCCACGCGGCGCTGAGCTCCTCGGTGAGTTCGCGAGCTGCCCGGTTTTGTTCGATGGCCAGCAACTGAGCGGCGCGCACCTGCAAATGGGCTGGCACGGGGTGGCCAGCGGCGGCCGCGTATGCGGCCGCGACGTCGGCGGTCTCTGGCACTGCGGCGTGGGCCAGGCGGTTAGCCAGCGTCGCGATCCGCAGCAACGGCTTCTGCAGGGCGTCGGGGCACCGGCCGGCTAGCTGGTCAGCCTTCATCTTGAACCCAGCGAGTCCGATTCCCGCCTGCTCAGCGGTGGTGTGCGGCCCGTTGTGCGTGGAGTGGTAGGCGATGTCCTCTCCGAGCTTGAACAACTCGCGGATCTCCTCGTACTCGGCGCGCCAGACATCACGATGGTCGAGACGACGCTGACGATCACGCTCGTCGTCTTGCCGCCGCCGCTGCTCCGCGCGATCTGCGGCTCGGTCCCGCAGGTGAATCAAACGCTGCCACCAGGCAATGGCGATGGCGACGGCGATGGCCAGCATCCCGATCGCGATGCCGCTGCCGAACCCGAGCCAATCACCGTTGGTCACGCCGTGCGCGGCAAGGTCAACACCCGCGGTATTGGGGAGCGCACCCGCCAGTTGAGCAGGCATCATGGGAGGAGGTCCTTTCTAGCAAGGGGATCGGTTGTGGAGCGCCCCCACGCGGACTTGTCAGGTAGGCGTGGGAACGCTCCGGGACCTGGATGACCCGGACGTTCGGGTGCATCCGAGAGGAACGACGGCAGACCGGGTGCCAGCCTGGCCCGCCGAAACGACTGCGGCCCCGGAGCAATCGCTCCGGGGCCGCAGTCATCGTGAACCGGTCAAAGGGAAAGGTAAAGCCGAAGCCGAGCGCGCCGAGGCGGCCCGCGAGCTGCGCGAGGTTCGACATGTGCGCCCATCCCTTCTTGACCACAAAAAAAGCGCCCCGGCCGTTTGGCCTGGGCGCTGCGCGTGCGGGGGTTGGCTACGAGGGCACCTTCGCGGTGTCGCTCATAGCCCCCGCCTGGATCGCGACACCAGGCGGGCAGTAAAAGAGCCTCCACATGGAGCACAGTGTACCCGCTCTATGCCGCTGTCACCCGCGAAGCCATAAATATCGATCATCGATCACCTGTCGTGCCTTCCTGGCGAGAACCCGGGGTTGCCTCGCCCGGAGGGTTGGCCACGCCGGCCGCCGACAGGTGGCCTGCCCGGCCGGGTGCCGGCCGCCGCCTCCCCCAGGCCCTCACCATCACCCACACCAGCCGACCGGTCCCCCGCCGCAGCGGCGACAGTGTCTCCCTTTACCTGCACGCCGAACTGCCCGCCGGTACGCCACCAGACAAAAGGACGAGATCGTGACCGACATCGACAACGCCGCGACGACGTACGACCAGGACCACCGGCGGCTTCCCGGCGGCGGGTTCACCTGCGAGCGGCCGGACTGCACCCACGTCAGCGGCCGAGCCGAGATCATCGACCGCGACTTGGCCCAGGAACTGGCCGACGTCGGCCAGCAGCCCCCGATCCCGCTCTCGGACCGTACCCCCGGCCCGGCGCCCTTCTGAGTTCATGACGTTGCTGTACGTGATGGTATGACAGGAGTAGCCTGATCGGTATGACAAAGCGCCGAGTGACGGTCTCCGTGCCCGAGGACGTGGCCGAGACCCTGGAGCAGCAGCCCAACGCCTCCGCGTACGTCGCCCAGGCCGTCCGCGACCGCAGGCGCATGGACGAGTTCCGCGCCCTGATGGCCGATGCCGGGGTGCAGCTCACCGACCAAGGCATGGCCGAGGCTCGCGCCCGCCGGCTACAGGTGCAGGCCCAATGGCCCCAAGAGCGCTACGACGCCGTACGCGACCGGATGCGCCAGCACATGCAGGATGAGCCAGACGACGCCAGCCGGCCGGCCGCGTGAGCGCCGAGGACGAGCAGCGCCCGGTCGCGCTGGTGCTGGACCGCTCAGCGCTGCTGGCCTACCCGTACTCGATCCACGTCGGCGAACCCATCGGTGAGGTCATCACCGATGGCCAGCGCTTCGGCATCACCGCGGTCACTGCCGCTGAGGCCCTGGAACTGGCCGCCGACGCCAAGCACCGAAAGCACCTGCACCGGCTGCTCAGCCACGACTCCTGTGCACGGCTGCCCACCCGGGGCGAGTCGTGGCAGGAACTGTCCTACTGGCGTGGTCTCACCGGGCGCGTCGACCTGGCAGCGACGGTGATGGCCGCCCTGGAGCACCGGGCATCGATCCTGACCAGCGAGGGCAACCGGTACGGGCCCGAGGGGCACCTGCCGGTCATCCACATGCCCACGTAACCGCAGGCCGCAGCGATCCAGCTTCAAAGGAAGCACCCGTGCCCCCGGTTACCGGGACACGGGTGCTTCTCTCGTTGGCTCGACCTCGACCAGGAGGCAAGCGCCAGGAGACGCTGGGCCCGCTCGATCGCTAGATCAGGCTTCTGGCCCGCCCGTAGCTTCCAGCGAAACAACGCAAGGCTCAGTTGTCCTGCGGCTGTAGGGCTACTGATTCCTTTCCCCCGGTAGCTGCAGGTGAGCGCAGAAGGAGATCTGCCAGGACTCGAAGATCCTCGTCCGTCATCTCTGTCCGTAGCGCCTCGGCGATCTTGTCGGGCGTGCCGCCGAGGCGCTTGATGGCGGACGCTACTGCCGATGCCCGAGTTCTCGCTGCCGCGGGGGAGGCTCCATCGGGACTGCGCTCACGGTTAACCGCGGTTAATTCAGGCGACTCGGCCGGCTGCTGCCGCTGCTGCAGTTCTCCGAGCTGTTGATCGAGCGGGAGCTGGTGAAGATCACGGACTTCTCGGAGAGGAAGCTCTCCAGACCTCAGCATGGCCTGCACTTCCGGTGCCAGCTTGAGAAGGTTGAGCCGCTGGGTCACCCAGGCGGGTGTGCGGGACAGCCGTATCGCTGCTGCCTTCCCTGTCCCGCACTCCTGCGCCAGCAGCTGAACCGCCTTGGCCTCCTCTATGGGGTCGAGGTTCTCGCGGTCGAGATTCTCGGCGGCCGTGGCGCTGACCCACGCCTCTCTGCTGTCCGCCAGGTTGTTCTTGACGACGATGTCCAGCGTTGGCTGGCTCACCAGGAGCGCCGCCGCGCGTCGTCTACCGCCGGTGACCTGTACCCATGCGGCTTTCCCGATCGCAGCCTCATGCTCCGGAAAGATGCGCAGGAAGGCTTCCCGGGCTACCACGGCACAGGGCTGGAGTTGCCCGTGCGTACGCATCGACTCGGCGATGCTCTCGATCTTTGCGTGGTCGGCGTCGAGTTCCCGGGTGTTCAGTGGGTTGGCCGCGACATGGTGAACCCGGGCCGTTCGTGGTGCTGCCTCGGCGAAGGCCGGTACGCGGGCCTCTGGCAGCACCGGATCACTAGCGAGGTCCGACAGGTTTACCCGCTTCCCCGCCACGTCAGACCTCCTGGAGGTTCGGCGCGCTGGCCTGCGAGGGGACTGTAGTTCCCCCGCCATAGCCCATTTCCAGCGCTAGCCGGAAGAAGTCCTCGCGTGCCTCCATGGCCGTCCGATTCTTCGGGTATTGCGTGACGACCAAGCCCTCCGCAGAGGCTCGCGAGTGCAGCTTGTACCGCCGGATGACGGTGTTACACATCGGCCAGCCCTTGCGGCGGATGAACTGCGCGGTCTGCTGAAGATCCGGGAGCCCGTCTCGCGGGTCCCAGCTGTTGACGACCACACGGTACGGGATCCCGCGCGATGCGATGACGGACTCGATCGTTCGAGTCGTCGGGTCGTAGCAGAGTGGCTCCGGCACCATCGGCACGAGGACGTCATCGCACTCGTCGAGCGCGGCCTGGAGGATGCGCTCGTCCTCCAGCGAGCCTGGCGTGTCGACGAAGATGTGCTCGTAGTGCAGGTTCCGCAGCTTTCGGAGATCGCGGGGGTCGTCGACTTGAGCGAAGTCGAACGGCAGCCCTCCTCCTTGCTGCTCCACGCGCCTCGACCACCACACGGACGACGCTTGGGGGTCTGTGGACGCAACCATTACCGGGCTCTCTGGATCGCCGACAGCTTCAGCGGTTGACCGGAGAATCGGCTCGGGGTTGACCAAGACGTCGTAGGTCACCGCCCCCAGGTTCACGGCGAGAGTGGTCTTACCGACGCCGCCCTTCTGGTTGGCGACGACATGCACCTGAGTCATGCGGGCTCCGTTCCGTGTGCTTCCCGGGCCGATCGTGGCCGCGGTACTTCGGATGCCCGCCATGCTAGGGCTGCCTAGGGCCTGACCAGAAGCCCTGATCCAGGCGGCGTGTCCTGGTTAACCGCGGTTAATCGAGTTGCGTCCGCTGGCCTCTCGTCTGGACCTGCCGGATTCACGTAGCCGGAAGACCCCCGCGCGTGCGGGGACGAGGCCCGCAGCCGGTTCAGGTCCCGCCCGGCGTCCGGAAGACCCCCGCGCGTGGGGGACGAGCGGGGGTCGTCCTGGAACGCGTACCCGCCGTACGGAAGACCCCCGCGCGTGCGGGGACGAGAGATGGCCGGACGGCTTCCGGGATTCGAACAGGGGAAGACCCCCGCGCGTGCGGGGACGAGCGTCGGCCGTGATCCGGCGATGGGCACCACGCAGGAAGACTCCCGCGCGTGTGGGGACGAGGTCGGCGGGCGCAACGTCACCGTCACCGGTGAGGGAAGACCCCCGCGCGTGCGGGGACGAGGATGTGGCGGATCACCGGGTGTGGCGCACCCGCGGAAGACCCCGCGCGTGCGGGGACGAGTGGTCCTCGACGACGAAGACACCCGCGACGACCGGAAGACCCCCGCGCGTGCGGGGACGAGCGACAATGGTGATGCCGACCGGAAGACCCCGCGCGTGCGGGGACGAGGGCTGCCCAGACGGAGGCAGAGACGGCGAAGCGGGAAGACCCCCGCGCGTGCGGGGACGAGCTGGGGTTCGCCAGGACCTTGTCGAGCTCCCGCGGAAGACCCCCGCGCGTGCGGGGACGAGAATGAGCGGGACGCGGTCGGCGGTGAACGCGACGGAAGACCCCCGCGCGTGCGGGGACGAGACGTCAACCCGGAGGACGCCGCGCGGGCGCTGGGGAAGACCCCCGCGCGTGCGGGGACGAGCAGGCAGGGGGGTGAGAGCGGGTGGCCGACAGCGGAAGACCCCCGCGCGTGCGGCGACGAGGATCGAGGTGAACCCGAAGTCGCCGACCTGCAGGGAAGACCCCCGCGCGTGCGGGGACGAGCGCGCCGAGGGCGAGATCACCAACGCCGCAGCCGGAAGACCCCCGCGCGTGCGGGGACGAGAGCTCGCGCATGCGGCGCGTGGATCCGGACCAGGGGAAGACCCCCGCGCGTGCGGGGACGAGCGATGCTCGCACGCCACGCCGCCGCCGGAGTCAGGAAGACCCCCGCGCGTGCGGGGACGAGGTGGGGCTGCGCGGCGAGGTACATGATCAGGTCGGAAGACCCCCGCGCGTGCGGGGACGAGCCGGCGATGCCAGTCGAAAAGGCACTCGACGAGGAAGACCCCCGCGCGTGCGGGGACGAGAACTCGCCGAACGACCGCATCGCGGCGGCGACCGGAAGACCCCCGCGCGTGCGGGGACGAGCCAGGGTGATCGGATCCATGGTCGTTCCCCCACGGAAGACCCCCGCGCGTGCGGGGACGAGCGGAGGTGATGGCGTGACCAGCCGTTGGGACCGGGAAGACCCCCGCGCGTGCGGGGACGAGACCAACGCCGCGTGGCTATCGGACGGCGTCGACGGAAGACCCCCGCGCGTGCGGGGACGAGTGGCGCGAGCAGCTCACCGCCCTCGGCTACCGCGGAAGACCCCCGCGCGTGCGGGGACGAGAGCGCCCAGGAAGTGTTCAACCGGATGAGCGACGGAAGACCCCCGCGCGTGCGGGGACGAGGGGGGTGCGCCGTGTCGGATACCTCTCTGGTCGGAAGACCCCCGCGCGTGCGGGGACGAGGCGGGCGAAATGGACGACGACGACGCGTACGGAGGAAGACCCCCGCGCGTGCGGGGACGAGGCCTCCCACAGGATCCCGTTGATCCAGCCGCTGGGAAGACCCCCGCGCGTGCGGGGACGAGGTGGTCAGCCGCGTCAACGCGAGGTACAGCTCGGGAAGACCCCCGCGCGTGCGGGGACGAGCGGCGAGCCCGGAGAGGGGTCCTGACGTGGGGAGGAAGACCCCCGCGCGTGCGGGGACGAGGTCCACTGGTGCCGGTGGCCCTCGGCGATGTCCGGAAGACCCCCGCGCGTGCGGGGACGAGCGGTTGAGCAGGGACCGCATACGGCCGTGCCGCGGAAGACCCCCGCGCGTGCGGGGACGAGCATGACGTAGCCGGTGACGGTGGTCGCCAGCTCGGAAGACCCCCGCGCGTGCGGGGGCGAGCGGCCAGGACCGACCAACGTGCAGCGGCCCCCCGGAAGACCCCCGCGCGTGCGGGGACGAGGCTACGGCGGTGCCCTTGGCGCCGCTGGCCGACGGAAGACCCCCGCGCGTGCGGGGACGAGACCATCCGCAACACGCGCGGAAAGACCGTCACCGGAAGACCCCCGCGCGTGCGGGGACGAGGCCTGCTGCTTGCGTAGGTCGCCGAAGAGCTGCGGAAGACCCCCGCGCGTGCGGGGACGAGCGGTACATGCACAGCGAATCCGCGTGGTCGGTCGGAAGACCCCCGCGCGTGCGGGGACGAGAACGAGCGGGACGCGGTCGGCGGGGAACGCGACGGAAGACCCCCGCGCGTGCGGGGACGAGGTCATCCCGAGAGCGGTCAGCGCCGCCAGCAGCGGAAGACCCCCGCGCGTGCGGGGACGAGATGCCCAGATCCTCCGGGTCGAGACCGGTCGCGGGAAGACCCCCGCGCGTGCGGGGACGAGAAGCGGGGCGTGAAGCTGTCCGGCGCGCGGAAGGGAAGACCCCCGCGCGTGCGGGGACGAGCTGCCCAGCGCGGCCAGCAGCCGAACGGCGGTCGGAAGACCCCCGCGCGTGCGGGGACGAGCGGGCGGCGAAGAGCGCCCCGGCCGGCCCGGAGGGAAGACCCCCGCGCGTGCGGGGACGAGAGCAGGGCGTCAGGGTTGATGCGCCGGCCCAGGGGAAGACCCCCGCGCGTGCGGGGACGAGGTCGACACCGACGTCCACGCCTACTACTGGCAGGGAAGACCCCCGCGCGTGCGGGGACGAGGGGCTGACCGTCCCCGTGCGCGGGGAGGGCACGGGAAGACCCCCGCGCGTGCGGGGACGAGGCCTCCGTGGTCCACCGGGTCTTCGGCTGCACCGGAAGACCCCCGCGCGTGCGGGGACGAGCGGCAGGTCCGCGAGCAAAAGGGCTGCGCCGTGGGAAGACCCCCGCGCGTGCGGGGACGAGGACTCTGGCAGCGACCCGGGGGTGTCGTCCGCGGGAAGACCCCCGCGCGTGCGGGGACGAGACGTCGCTGGTCTCCCCGATGGTCGCGGGCCGGGGAAGACCCCCGCGCGTGCGGGGACGAGCGGGCGCGTGCCTTGGCCTTGGTCTTGGCCTGCGGAAGACCCCCGCGCGTGCGGGGACGAGCTCCCCGTACGCGTCAACGTCGACGAAGTGCAGGGAAGACCCCCGCGCGTGCGGGGACGAGGACCGTACGGACTCCTAGGCGGGGGCGTAGCTCGGAAGACCCCCGCGCGTGCGTGGACTGGTGGGTGAGGCACGCCAACAGCGTCAGGAAGACCCCCGCGCGTGCGGGGACGAGGACAGCATCGCCACCCGGTCGTGGTCCCCGTGCGGAAGACCCCCGCGCGTGCGGGGACGAGTCCTCCGAGGGGCCCGGGTGCACGCCGCCGTGCGGAAGACCCCCGCGCGTGCGGGGACGAGTCCGTCACGAACGCGTTGTAGATGGCGAACGCCGGAAGACCCCCGCGCGTGCGGGGACGAGGCGATAGCGATAGCGACCGCGCGGCCGAGATCGGGAAGACCCCCGCGCGTGCGGGGACGAGATCCGCCCGTCCGCCGACGAGGAGCTGCCTCGCGGAAGACCCCCGCGCGTGCGGGGACGAGAACCTTCGCGAGAGGACGCCCGGCGGGCGTCCCGGAAGACCCCCGCGCGTGCGGGGACGAGGGCATCCGGGGAGGGTGCCGGCCCTCGTCCACGGGAAGACCCCCGCGCGTGCGGGGACGAGTTCATGACCGCGCGGGCGCGGATCAGGCCCGCCGGAAGACCCCCGCGCGTGCGGGGACGAGTTGTCCGGCACCTCGGCGCCCTCGGCGGTCCAGGGAAGACCCCCGCGCGTGCGGGGACGAGACCTGCTCGCCCCCGCTCTGCGCGTTCCACCCCGGAAGACCCCCGCGCGTGCGGGGACGAGATCGTCTGCACGCTGGGCCAGGCGTCGCCGGCCGGAAGACCCCCGCGCGTGCGGGGACGAGGTGCCGCGGCCCGATGACGGCTACGGGCCCGGGGGAAGACCCCCGCGCGTGCGGGGACGAGGGAGAGGTGCACGCCTGACTTTTCGGCGACCTCGGAAGACCCCCGCGCGTGCGGGGACGAGGTTGCCGCCCGCTCGGACACCCGCCGGGCGGCGGGAAGACCCCCGCGCGTGCGGGGACGAGGAAACGGCGGTCGGGATCGTCCGGGACGTGAAGGGAAGACCCCCGCGCGTGCGGGGACGAGCACGCCTGGTCGCTCGTGACGACCCGGCCGTCTGGAAGACCCCCGCGCGTGCGGGGACGAGGGATTTCCGGCCAGCCGGCGCGGGACAGGAGGAGGAAGACCCCCGCGCGTGCGGGGACGAGGACCGGAAGCCGTCGGATGAGCAGATCGCCTGGGGAAGACCCCCGCGCGTGCGGGGACGAGGACAGCGCCCCCACCCATCCCGGGCGGGGGCGCGGAAGACCCCCGCGCGTGCGGGGACGAGGGGTACCTCGCCGCTGTGGTGCTCGGGCAGCCAGGAAGACCCCCGCGCGTGCGGGGACGAGCTTCCTGCGGCCGGCGCCCACCCGACCGAACAGGGAAGACCCCCGCGCGTGCGGGGACGAGAACTGGTTAGCGGACATCAAGCGGACAGCCCGGGGAAGACCCCCGCGCGTGCGGGGACGAGGGGCATCAGGCCGATGATGGGCGCATGGTCCTAGGAAGACCCCCGCGCGTGCGGGGACGAGGAACGCGGACGCCGTGTGGGATGACGATCGGCTGGAAGACCCCCGCGCGTGCGGGGACGAGCCCTCTTCACCCACCACGTAGGGGGTGCCGGCCGGAAGACCCCCGCGCGTGCGGGGACGAGAGCGAGCTGAGCAGCGGCCACGCGTCGCCTGCCGGAAGACCCCCGCGCGTGCGGGGACGAGAGAATTCGGCATGTCGGTGCCGGGAACTCCGAAGGAAGACCCCCGCGCGTGCGGGGACGAGCTTGAGGTGGCCATCCCCCGGCAGCTCCGCGAGGGAAGACCCCCGCGCGTGCGGGGACGAGACTCCGCGCAGGGCCAAGAGCGCATCGGCGAGGGGAAGACCCCCGCGCGTGCGGGGACGAGGTCACGGGTTGAAGGGTGTCATGACGACTCGGGGGAAGACCCCCGCGCGTGCGGGGACGAGGCTTGCCGACCTGGCGTTTTATCGGCGGGGTCGGGCTGCCAGGATTAGTCCGTCGAGGTCGACGGGTAGCCAGCGGTCGCGGCCTGCGGTGCGGATTGCCCATCCTTGTTCGTTGCGGGCCGGCTCGACCATGATTGCTTGTCCGTCTCCTACCCGGGTGGAGAGTACGGTCCATAGGCGGTTGCGTACTCGTGTGCTGGGGTTGCCGACGAAGACGCCGGCGGCGACCTCGATCATCCACCGGGTGAGGTGTCCGCGTAGTCCTTCTGCTGCGGCGATGAGGACGATGACGGTCAAAAGTCCCACCTGGGTTCGTTGAGGTCTGGGCCGGTGACTCCGATGAAGGAGCCGGTGTCCAGACTGTCGGCGTACTCATGTGCCCAGTTGATGCCGCCGGGTACGGAGCCGAGCGTGTCGTCCCAGAGTTCGTGGGCGTCTGCGTCGTGGTCGTCGTCTTTGCCGTCGAGTAGTAGTGCCTTGATGTCCTGGACGATGCGGGTCATCAGTTTGCCGTCGGTGACGCGATCGCGGAAGGCGGTGCGTATGTCGCGTTCGCTGGTGAGTCCTTGCGCGGTGAGGTCGAAGGCGAGCGGGATGGTGTAGTCGGCCTTGTAGAGGTCGGCGATGTCGAGGACGAACGAGGTGGCTCCGCCGGTGTGGACGAAGCCGAGGCCGGGGCTGGCACCGAGGCCGACGATGGCGGCGTGGCAGATGCCGTAGAGGCAACTGTGTCCGGCGGAGAGGAGTCGGTTGACGTCGTCGCCGGCTTCGAAGGGTTGGCCGGGTTTGTAGAGTCGGCCGTCCCAGGGCACGCCGGTGCGGGTGGAGTGCAGGCGATAGATCTTCTTGACGCGTGCGCCTTCCCGACCACGGAGTTGCTGCATGTTGAGGGTGCTGACGTCCTCGTCGGGGAATCTCATGCCATACATACGGCGGGCTACGCCGAGGCGTTCCTTGGTGCGGGTGACGAGGTATGCCTGGCGGAGCAGGAGTTGGGATCCTCGGCTGGGGCCGATGCCGCTGGCGTAGAGGCGGACGCCGCGCTCACCGACCCAGCACAGGGCGGTGCCGGAGTCGGCGAGCAGGCGTACGGCGGCGGTGGTGATGCGGGTGCCGGGGCCGAGAAGCAGGGTGGCGACCATCGCGGCGGGGACGCGGATGGTCCGTTCCTTGTTGACCAGGACGACGGCGTTGTCGGCGCGGTCGACGTGGCAGCGTTCGGCATACAGGCTGGATATCCGGTCGCTGACTCGGTGCAGGTCCTGTGGGTCGGCGAGCCACCACATGTCAGCTCGCTGTGCGGGGGTGGGGTGGGGCGAGGGTGAGCAGGCCGAAGCCGTACGCCTTGGCGGAGCCGATTCCCTCGAGGAGCGTCTGTCGGGCGGTCTCCGGTTCGTCGATGCGGAGCATGCCGTCGAAGGTCGCGCTTTCCAGGGTCACCGGGGGTGTGTCCGACCGGGAGCCGCCGGTCTTGTGGAAGCGGAGCCGGTGCCGGTCGGTCACCTGCACCGCCGGCATCTCGGTGCCGGCGATCGTGTCGGTCAGGACAGAGCAGCCGGACTGGCGTAGCCGCGCGATGAGCCAGTCAAGCTGGTCGGGCAGCTTGCGGTGCGCGACGCGAACGCCACGGGGACGGGGACCGGCGAGGTGCCGGGCCTGAGCCTCGGATGGTGCGGCGGGTTTCTTGGTGGCGCTGGTGGGATTGGCCTTCAGGCGGAAGGCAAAGATCCGGCCGCGCTGCACCTGGTCGAGGAGTGGTTCGTAGGGCTTGACCAGGGTTTGGGGTTCGTCGGCGCCGGGCCAGCCGGCCTGCTCGATGAGGTGTTCCCAGGACGGGCGGGATCCGGTGAGGACGAGCAGTGTGAGGCGGTGCTGGTGGGGTGGGTCCAGGCGCCACAGCACCCGCTCGGTGACGGGTTGGCGGCTGAGGCCACCGAGGACGGCGGCGTGGAGCACTTGGGGGTTGCGCAGCATGCGTTGTGTCTGGGTGCGCAGCGGGTTGAGGTGCAGACGGGACAGGTATGGCATGGGGCTACCACCCGAGCAGTGCGAAAGGGTCATGGTCTGGTGGGGCGGTGTCGGGTGCGCCGGTGGGGATACGTACCCATCCTTGGCGTACCCGGCGGGTGTTGAAGCCGCGCTTGTGGGGGTCGAACGAGCGGGGCACGTCGGCGCGCAGGTCAGCGCCGTTGTCGTCGTCGACGGTGACGGGCAGGTCGACGGCTGCGGGCCGGGCGGGTCGTCGGCGGGCAGCGGTGTGGGTGTCACTGGCTTGCCAGCGCACGGCGGCGAGGACATCGAGTGGAGAGCCGCTCCACAAGGCGTCCTCGGCGGTGCGGATCGCGTTGGCCGCTGGCTCGGACTCCACGCTCGACCCGGCTGGGGTCAGCAGCAGGGGAAGTGCCGGTGGGCAGGACCGGCGTCCGAGCGCGAGCGGGAAGGCGGGTGCGCGCAGCGCGTCGACTAGGGCGAGGAGCAGGCTGGTGGGTCCGCTGACGGTGGCGACGAAGACTGCGTCCTGCAGGTAGTAGCGCTGGGTGACGTGGGTGAGTTTGGCTGGGGAGGTCGGCTTCTGCGCGCCTTTGGCGTTGACGGCCGCCGACAGCAGCGGCCGACCTCGGTGGTCGCTGACGGTGTGGTAGTCACGCAGCAGCGAGCCGGGCTGGTCGGTGCGCACGCCGAGGCTGAGCCTGAGTAGGTCGTCGATCGGGTCCTGCCGACGGTAGCCGGAGGCGGCGGCGAGCAGGCCGAGGATGCCGCTCTTGGTGGGTTCGTTCTGGGTGCCGCGCCAGTTGAACTGTCCTCGGGCGCCCCACGACTGCAACGGGCCCGCTAGCCGCAGCACCAGACTGTGGGGATTCTGCGTCACGCCGGCTCCTGGAGGCGGTCCCGGACGGCCTGCAGGACGGAGGCGATGGCTTCATCCAGGCTGTGGGGGGCACCGAACGCGGCGGTGAGGGTGTCGGTGTCCTGGTCGCTGTCGGGTTCGTAGACCGAGGCGACCGTGAGGGGGGTGATGCCCCACGAGGAGGCGGCGCGGCTCAGCTCCTTGGCCAGTCGCCGGGCTGATTCTGCGGCGATGCCGTTGTTGCGGCTGCGTACCGGCTTTTCGAACGCGGACACCAGGTTGACGGGCTGGTCGTCGCGGACGACGAAGCTGACCAGGCTGGGCAGGGTGCGGTGGGCGAAGGTGTTCTGGTGTCCGGTGGGCATCGAGCGGACGAACGCGGTGAGGAACGCTCGGGTGGCATCCAGGGCGGCGTTGGTGTCGCCGCCGAGGTTGGCGGTGAGCTGGTGCACGCCGAGGGTCGCGAAGCGGTAGAGCGTGGCTGAGGTGAACTCGACGGTGCCGATCATCGCAGCGCCGGCGTCTTCCTGCGCCGTCTTCTGGTCGTCCACGGCGGTGTAGTAGTCGAACTCGATCTCTACGGGGTGGGTGGAGATGGCGTGGGCGACCTGGGTGGCGGCGTCGACGTTGAGCGAGGTGATGTCGGCGACCATCCGCCCGAACAGGGCGACGTCGATCGGGTGCCCGTTGGTCAGCTGTTCACGCACGGGCAGGTCAGCGACCGCTTTGGTGAGGGCGTCGTCAGCCAGCGTGGCCAGTTCCTCGGCCCGGTCGGCGATCAGGTCGATGATCGCGTCGAGTTGGTTGATGCCGAAGAACAGCAGGTACGCCGTCTCGGTTTCCTTCTTGCCGGCCTTGATGTTCAGGTCCTGTGCCAGCAGGGCGGTGCCCAGTCGGGCGGCCGCGACGTCGTCCAGGCCGGTGCGGGCGGCGATGCGGCGGGCCAGCAGGCTGCTGATGCGCTTCGTGCGGGTGCCGAGCTGCTCGGCGGGCAGGTGCAGCTCGTCGGTGAACGCGACGCGGGTCGCGCGTTTCCACGCCTGCGATGAGACCCGGGCTCGCCGGACCCCGCCGTAGACGGCCTGCTTGGGGCTGCCCGCGTCGTCACGGTTGAGGTTCGACGGCGGCACGCTGTGCAGGACGTGGATGTCGATGTAGGTGCGGTCAGTCACGGCGTCTCCTGATAGGTGAACGGGCCTGCGATGAGGGTGGGGGAGGGGAGGGTCACGCTGCGGGGGCCGGGTCAGCCGTGGCCGCCTGGTCGGCGTCGCCTGCCCGGTCGTCGCGGCGGGTGAAGTACTGGCTGCCCCAGATCCGCCGGGTCACCGCAGCTTTGTCGGGGTCCTGCCAGTCGACGAGGTCCTGGACGAGCCGGGTGTAGTCCAGCGGCTGCGGCTTGGCTAGGGCGCGTAGCTGGGTCACCAGGCCCCGCAGGTGCAGGGTGAGCTCGGTGAAGCTGGTCGCGGTGGCGGCAGCACCGAACCGGCGGTCCACTGCCTCCTCGCTGAACTTGCCGTCGGCCCGCAGCACTCCCATGGCGATGCCCAGGCCGATGCCAGGGCGGTGCATGAGGGTGCGTTGGGATTGTTGGTGGGAGGCGAACAGACACAGGGCGGCGTGTTCGGCCCGCAGCCGGGCCGTGACCTCTCCGCTCGGGCGCAGCGCCGTGTAGTACGGCCACATGGCCGCAACCTCACCGGCGCCGCGTCCGATCCCGGCGCGCAGCGCGGCAAGATCCCTACCTTCCGGGACGGTTGTGGTGAACTGCTCCCAGAAGTAGGGGCGCCGGTTCTGGCGTGGGCTCTCAGGCCTGGACATGGGGAAACTCCGATGGTCGAGGTGTGTGGTGGTCAGCGACCGAGGACGTTGCGAACAGCCCGCCGGTAGACCGCTTCGGCGGTCGCAGCCCGGTGGGTCCACTTGCCGTCCTTGCTCTTGCGGCCGAGGAACGCCGACGGCGGTACCGCGCAGAGAACAGGCTCCGCGGTGCGCAGGGCGATGCGTTCCGCCAGCGTCTGCCATGCCTGCTCGGCCTGCTCCCAGCGCTCAGGCTGCCGCTGCAGACCCGCGAGCAGCCGCTGCACGACCGGAGTCAGCTCGTGCATCAACGCGTCACCGACTCGCAGGCCCTTGTCCCATGGCAGGCTCTCACCGCCGCTGGCCAGCCGGATCTCGTCGACCAACCGGTTCCCGGCCTGGCGCAACCCCTCAGCCTGCACCAGCACGTTCTCCAGGAACACGTGAACGTCCTCGGAGGGCTCCAGGGCCGCCAAGGGCAGCGGTACCAGGTCGGCCAGGACATCCTCCACGACCGCGGACTGGTTGCCGTAGACCACACCGACTGTCATCACCTGAACGGGAGTGTCGCTTGGCAGCCCGTCAGGTTGAGGGCTGCCCGCCGGCGGGCGCAGGCTGTGTAACTGGTTGATCAGCCTGCTGCTGGTGAACTTCGGATCCGCCTTGGCGACCGTGGCGAGCATGGGCTCCAGACCACGCCACGCCTGCCGGCCGGCCACATGCCGCACCGGCGTCTGCGGCTGCTGCTTCGCCTTCGGCTTGTCCACCCGCCGCCAGGCGGTGTGCGGCTCAATGTCCAACGGAACCGGCTGCAACCGATCACCGGCGGCCAACACCACCCGCCGCACCACAAGCTGATCACCGTCGAACTCAGGCACCAGACGCACCCGCCTCGACTGCCAGGTGAGCAGATCCAGCAGACCCTTCGCTGGCCGTGGCGCCCAACCGGCCGTCGCCGGCGCCCGCCGCCACTGTGGCACGTCATCCGACGCCGGCTGCCCCCCGAACGGGGTGTTCAACAGCAGCGTCTCGGCAAGGTTGCGCCCGATCGGCACCGTCACACCCAACGACCCGAGCGGACCGGTGGGGTTACCGGTCGTCTTCCCCCCGGCGACCTGAGGGTCGCCCACCGCCCCGGATTTGATCGCTGCCGTGTCCCAGCACTGCGTGGCCAGCAACGACCGAGCAGCCTGCGCCGCAGACAACGCCACCGGCTCGGCCTCGGTCCTGGTCGAGAACAGCGGAACGTTATTGCCCGTCGCAGCTGCCGCGGCCAACAACGCCACCGGCCTGGTCTCATCCTTCGCCGTCCGCAAGTCCGCGACCTGCGCGAACGGCTGGGCCCCGAACAGATCAAACCGGTGACGCTGCTCGTCAAGGTACCGCTTGATCTCCGGGACCGGCAGCTCCCCGGCGTTCCAGCGCGTCAACCACTGCCGCCGGTCAGCCGGCCGCCCACACGCATCGAGATACACCGGCAGCAACACCTGCCGCAGCACCGCCACCATCTCCAGCGGATTGGCCGTGGCCAAACCAGCGATCTCATGCGCCCTGGTCAACGCGTCGCGCAACGACACCACGGTAGGGCGACCGCCGTCGGTCACCTCAATCCAAGGCTCATCAACCAGGCTGAACGAAGGTGGGCTCATGTCACATCCAGAGAGTCAGAGGTCGATCCGTCAGCGGTGAGTCTGTTCGGTGATCATGTTGGCGAGGACCTTCGCGGTCAGCGTCAGAGCGAACCCCCCGACCGCTGTCCCAACAGTTCGTAGGAGCCCTTGAGCGCGACGATCAGGCTTCTCCGGCGTCGTCGGTAAGCCGGCAGCCACGAGCCGTGCCAGTGCCGTAACGCTGTGGACTGCAACTACATCTCCTCCGGCCCCCAGATTGACCTTGAAGAACAGGTCACGGCTGGCCGACAGCGTCCGCAGCGCACGCTGGACCGATTCGTAACCCAGCCCCGTCCGATCGATCAGATCGTCAGCGTTTACCAGCTCTTTGCCGCTCTCGGCGGCCTCGACAATGGCACGCAGCACCTTGTGGTCGTCTCGTGTCCGTCCCATGCGGTCACCATACGCTATGGTCCTAAGGGGAACCGGCCAAGCTGATGGCCTTCCGGCTAGCGACGAATGATGCTGACCGGTAGGTACGTATGCTGAGCCTTGCCTGGCCAACGCCAGGGTCATCCAGGGAAGCGGCCTAGCTGCACACCGGAGCAACTTTGTCCCCGCCTACGCGGGGTTAGATGTCACGTCATCGCAGCCTCGTCTGGAGGAGTCCGAGGTCCGCGTCGTAGGTGAGACGGTGCCCTCCGAGCGAGGTGGAGAAGCTCTCATCGAGCACCAGGGCGCGCGAGCGGCGCAGCCAGGCACTCCCGTCCCAGCCGGGAAGCGGTTTGAGGTCTGCCTTCGCGGCGTCGGTGAGGGCCGGCGGCAGGCGTAGCGTCGCCCCAACCACGGACCGGGCGATCTCAGGGTCGCTGACCCCGTCGCCGTTCGGGCCGAGACTGCTGCCCTGCAGCGTCAGATATCCGCTGCGATCCGCGCGGACGAGAACGACTTCCACGGTTTCCGGGCCATCGCGGACGACAGCGGCGACCGCGTCGTCGTCGGGGAGGTCGCCCGTCGCCCGGCCGTGCAGACCAACCAGGTTCGTTGTGCCGAGGTTGTCCTCACCGCACAGCAGGAAGGAGACCGCAGCCCCCTGCCGTTGCCCCTCGCTCGCAACCCACTGCTTACGGGCCTCAGCCGCCAACTCCCTCCACTGGGGTGGGGCAATGTCCTCCTCGCCGTACGCCCGGCGCACCAGATCCGGAACGTCGGCCGGGATGCTCCACCTCTCTCCGGCCGCCGCCTCCTGCACCAGCACCGCGGTCCGTAGGAGCATGTGACGGCCGTAGACGAACTCACTTCCGGAGGGAAAGACCGGCACACCGGTCCCCGCCGTGGTCATTCCCGTGACGACGACCTGAGGTCGCCGAAGCCCGGCGGGCCGGTCTGTGGCCGGCCGGTCATGCCGGTGGATCCGTCCGATCCGTTGCAGCAGAAGGTCGACCGGCGCCAGATCGGTGACCAGCAGATCGGCGTCGACATCGAAGGACTGCTCGGCGATCTGCGTCGCGACCACCACAAACCGAGCCGGGCGAGCCGCAGCGTCGGAAGCCCCCGGGGCGGCCAGAAGACTCAGAACCTTCGCGGTGCGCTCCGCGCGTTCACCGACGGTCAGCCGGCCATGCAGCAGGACGACCTCGTCGTCCCTCATGACCTTCTTCAGCGCCTGGTACGTCTGCTGCGCACGCCCCACCGTGTTGCGGATGACGAGGGCACATCCACCCTCGGACAGTTCATCGGTCAGCAGGTCGACGACAGCGCCCGGACCGTCCTTCGGTGCTTCCTGCACCACCCGCACCGTCACCGGCGCAGACGACCGCCACGCCTGCGGCGTCTTGTACAACGGCGCCGGATCATCGACGCTCACCCCGTGGATCACCGGATAGCCGGCAATCGCAGACACCGCCGAGGTGTCCACCTCGCGGGTGCCATGGGCGCCCTGCAGATAGGCCCGAGCCAGTGCAGCCCGCTGCCCGGGCGCAAGCGTCGCTGACAGCAGGATCACCGGCACACCCGCATCCGCCAACCACCGCAGCGCCTCCTCGAGGAACTGCGACATGTAGACGTCGTACGCGTGCACCTCATCGATGACGACAACACGGTTGGCCAAGCCGGCGTGGCGGAGCATGACGTGCTTCGTACGCGTGGCCGCGTGCAACAAGTGATCGACAGTGCCGACGGCGACCGGCATCAGCATGCCCCGCTTGGGACCCAGGAACCACTCCGGCGGAGCCTGCTCCGGCTTCACCCACTGACCCGCCCCGCTGCCGTACTCATCGTCACAGCCGTACTCGTCGATGCCCACAAACCGGACCTGGCTCTGCAACTGTGCCCAGCGCGAGTTGAACATCCGCTTGCCGTGCAACAACCCCACAGGCAGACCTGGCTCGACCGCCTCCGCCCACGCCAGCACCCGGTCGAACATCGGATCACTCGTCGCCTGGGTCGGCAGCCCCACGAACACACCGTTATGCCCGAACCGCCGACCGAGCACCTCCGCGGCCGCCAACGCCGCCTCGGTCTTGCCCTCACCCATCGGCGCCTCAATCACCACTAGACCCGGCGCGCTCATCTGCTCCGCCAGCGCCACCGCAGCGGCCTGCACCGGCCGTGCCGGACCTCGACCAAATCTGGCCGCCACCAAGTCCGGCACCGAAACATAGGAATCACCCGCCCAGCCGCCCCGCAGGTCAAGCAGCGACCAGGCATCGCTGGCGCGCTTGCGAGCAGTGGACACCGACACCTTTGCAATCTCGTCGACCCCGACGAAGTGCTCACCGCTTGCGATCCAGTCGGCCATGATTACCGCGCCCGACAGCGCCAGTTGGATCCCTCGACGCGGCACCCGGATCGAACTCAGCCGCTGAAGATCGACGTCGAGAGCCGAAGCGACAGCCGTCACCACCTGGTCCTGCGCCGCCTCCCACTGCCCACCGCGGCCCTGCGCGTTACGCAGCCTCCTCGCCACCGCGAAAATCTCGTCAGACGGAATAAGCCCGTGATGCCCAGCGATTACGGGCCACACCCAACTGACCACCTCCGGACTCCACCCGTTGGCAGACAGGACCCGAGAAGCAATCACCGCCCCCGCGCACGAGTGATGCCAACGCCGCGCCTCCGCATTGAGCGCAGGCCACACCAAGCCGATTCTCCGGACCGCCTGCGAGAGGCCCTCGTCCTTGCACTGGAAGGCCGGCACCGCCTTCCCACAGTCGTGCAGCCCACACAACAAGGCAAACACGACCCGCCCCTGCTCGTCGCAGGAGTCGTTGAGATGCCTCTTCACCGCCGGCGCCAGATAGAAGTCCCAGATCAACTCACCGACCGCAGCCGAGTCCAACAAATGCTGCACCAGCAGGTTCTGCCTGCCGCCAGCATTGGACTTCCCCCACAACACAGCGAGGGCGCCAGTCGGATCCGAAACCATGGCGTGCACCCTAGAACGCCCTACCGACAGCAACCCTCGACGACGCGAGCCCAGTCAAAACCCCGACTAACACTTGACCAACGCCCACACGCATACTGCCGCCCGTACGATGGTTCGCCTGCGAGGAAATGACTCCAGGCGCAGACACCGATCGTTGGGGAGATATGGCGGCGAGGACTAATCGAACCAGGCCCCTATCTCGCCAATAAGAGCAGGTCAGCAAGCGTCGTCCCCGCACGCGCGGGGGTCTTCCGTTCGTCAGCGCGCGGTTCAGGTACCAGGCCATGTCGTCCCCGCACGCGCGGGGGTCTTCCATGACGCGAGACACGTACCCCGGCTCATACCAGGTCGTCCCCGCACGCGCGGGGGTCTTCCTCCTGCGATCAGGTCGGGCGTGCCCGTGATCATGTCGTCCCCGCACGCGCGGGGGTCTTCCGTCGCTCTTGGTGCGCTTGACGGCCGCAAGGTCGTCGTCCCCGCACGCGCGGGGGTCTTCCGCGGGCGCCGGTGGCGAGACGCTCGCCCGCGATGTCGTCCCCGCACGCGCGGGGGTCTTCCGACGGCGGATACCACTGGCATGGTGAGCTGAGAGTCGTCCCCGCACGCGCGGGGGTCTTCCCATGCCGCGCAGCCGCGTGAACAGGGACGGAACGTCGTCCCCGCACGCGCGGGGGTCTTCCGCCACCCTCACCGTGCGGACCGGCTCCGGCGGCGTCGTCCCCGCACGCGCGGGGGTCTTCCGTCGGCCGGCGTCATCTGCTCTGCCGTGTTGTAGTCGTCCCGCACGCGCGGGGGTCTTCCGTTCGGCGGGTACGCGTTCCAGGACGACCCGAGGTCGTCCCCGCACGCGCGGGGGTCTTCCGGTTCGCCGTCACCGCATCGGGGGCGCACGGGTCGTCGTCCCCGCACGCGCGGGGGTCTTCCCCAGACCTCTTGGATCGGGCCGCCGAAGTTCTGGTCGTCCCCGCACGCGCGGGGGTCTTCCTCGTGTACGACAACGTTGAGCGGGCCGCGTGGGGTCGTCCCCGCACGCGCGGGGGTCTTCCCTGGAACGGCGCGAACTCGGTCCACACGGTGACGTCGTCCCCGCACGCGCGGGGGTCTTCCCTTCGGCGGGTACAAGTTCAGCGATGACCCGAAGTCGCCTCCGCACGCGCGGGGGTCTTCCCGGCGAGTGGTACGAGGTGGACCCGTGGTCGCGGTCGTCCCCGCACGCGCTGGGGTCTTCCGGCAACCGACGAGCCGGCTCAGTTGCGCCGCCCGTCGTCCCCGTACGCGCGGGGGTCTTCCGCCTGGGATCTCACTCATTGGACTCCGGCGCATGTCGTCCCCGCACGCGCGGGGGTCCTTCCGGCACGGCCCGGCTGACGCCGCGTCAGCAGCGGTCGTCCCCGCACGCGCGGGGGTCTTCCCCAGCACCCGAACCAGCCACCGGGGGACTCGCCGTTATCCCCGCACGCGCGGGGACCTTCCGCCACCAACCCCGACCACATGGCCGCCGACCCGGTTGTTACCGCACGCGCGGGGGGTCATCCGGCCCGCGCCGCGCTGCGCGCCGCCGCCCGCCAGTCGTTCCCGCATGCGCGGGGTCTTCCGACGACCAGGAACGCGCAGGCCGTCGGCAGCGGGGCGTCCCCGACATGCCACAGCAGCAGCCCGGCATCGAGGCGACGTTGGACGCGTGGTGGCCGCGGATCTGCGAGTCCGGCGCCGAGTTCTAACCCCGCCGTGCGAGCACCCACTCACCTGTATTGAACCTGCTGCTGAAGGGGTCGAAGCCAACCCACCTGCCCGTAAGCACACCCCCGCCGTCCATCACCAACTGGAGCGCACCGTGGAATCGCTGTCCTCGATATTCCCCGTTCGGGTCGGTGATCTCCGACCAGGTCCCGGTCACGACCCACCCTGTGACGTCGAGCGAGAGCTTAAGGGTTGAGGCGGACCACGGTCGGCTCCGGACTTCCAGATGATCACCGTCCTGGGTAATGATCACGTCGTGGGTGACGGTGACGTCTTTGTCCTGGCTGGTTGAGAAGCCGTTGTATCGGCTAAACCAGGTGCCCGAGTAGTCGTATTCGCTCACGTAGTGCTCCCCTGGGCGAGTACCCATGTTCAGGGCTGGGTGATCCCCGCTCCGTTGCAGAGACTACTGATCCGCCCGACCGCATCCATGAGCTGGCCTCGAGCATCGGGTATCCCGCGTCTCCGGGCGAGGCCGAGCTGTACCGGCTCTTTCCGACCGGTCAACCGGTGACGGCTGCCGGGCGCAGGTAGCGTCTTAACGCACTCTTGGCGACGCGTTGACGCACTCGCGGCTATCAGCCTGGGAGCGGCTACCGTGCCGGCATGACCACCGATGTGCCGCCCCTGCCCGCCCCGCTGGCCGCTCTCGCCGGACCGCGCGAGCAGGTCGTCGACGAGCACATGTTCCGGCTGCCGCCCGAGGCGCGCTGGCGTACGACGTTCCGGTTGCAGCTGTTCACCGCGGCCGGTCTGCGTCCCGTTGCGATCGCCACGCAGATGCCGTCCGCCGGCGAGGGCCGCTCGCTGGCCAACGCGGCCGAGGAGTGCGCGGCGGTGGTGTGGCGGCAGTACTGCCCCGACGAACCGGAACCGCCGGTCTGGATGGAAGTTATGGTCACCGACGATGAGAGCAGCTTGCCGAGCCGCGGTCCGCAGCTGGTGACCTTCACCGCGGACCGGGCCGAGCACACCCTGCACGGTCCTGAGTGGCTATCGGTGTCGCCGGCCGACATCGACGCGCTCGTCGGCCGGCCCGTCGACCTGACCCGGGGCAGCGGCTTCATCGCGCCCGAAATCGAGCCGGACCCTGAATCGACGTACGCGGCCCGGCTCGTGGTCTGGCTGCCACGTCCCACTCCGTTTCGTGAGGACGGCTGTATGGCGACCGGGGTGCCGTGGTGGCGTCGCTTCGGCCGCCAGCTCGTGCCGCGTCGCCGCGGCCGGGACTGCTGCTGGTACCACGGCGGCGACTGGCAGAAGGTGACGCGGCTGGCCATCCGGCTGGCCGAGCAAGCCAAGGCCGACGGCCTCTCCTTCGACGACACCATGTCGTACGTGCTCGACCACCCGGACGCGCGGCGCCTCACCGAATGGGAGCGCGAGGCCTTGGACTCGCTGCTGGTCGACACGATCCGCCCGTACGCGCCGTGGCCACGCCGCGAGGGCTACAACAACGGCCAGCACCGCGCGCAAGCGATGCTCGACGCCGGCGTGCGCCGTGTCCTCGTCGAGCGCTACAACGACCAGTGAACGCCGACGCGCCCACCGAACTGACCTGCGTTTCTGTCGGACCCCAGGCGTATTCTCGCGCGCGGAGGTTGATATGCCACGAAAGGTCACGCCGGCCCAGTACAACCGCATGGTCAACGAGCACAACCGCAAGGTGAAGCGGGCCGTCGACACTTACAACCGCGAGGTCACGGACTACAACCGCAAGCTCAAGCGCGCCGTCGACGAGCACAACCGCGAGGTTCGCGCGTACAACGCCCGCGTGCGCGCCAACCGGCAGCGGCTCAACGCCGAGATAGCACGGGTCAACCGGCAACGCTCGGCGACCCGCTACGTCACGGTGCAGACTTCCACCATCGCGCTGCATACCGCGTACTCCCACGTCGATGAACAGTCCGAGGGCTGGAACGCGCGCGGGCAGGAACTGGCCGACCTGGCGGAAGCCGAGACGGCCAACAGCGCCCAGCTCGCTAACACTCTTCTGGACGGCACGGCCGCCGACGCCGAGCAGATCGAGGAAACCTCGCTCACCGACGAGCTGTCGTCTCTGTCGCTCGACCTGCACAACCGTTGGGAGGGCGCCCGGTTCGCGATCAACCCGCGCAATCCCGACGCGGCGCGGCACTTCTGCACCAGCGCCCGCGAGGTCGTGGTGAAGCTGATCGACATGAACGCTCCCGCCGTCGCGGTGCTGCAGGCCAAGCCAGACTGCGCGCGGGGACCAGACGGCAAGGCTGTGGCGCGGCGCGAGAAGATCGGTTACCTGCTCGATCTCAACGGCGCCGGCTACGAAACCCTGGGCGACTTCGTCGAGCAAGACGTCAACGACGTGTTGAACCTGTTCTCCCAGTTCAACAAGGGCACGCACGGGACCGCCGGCAACTTCGATATCCCCGCCCTGCGCGCGATCAAGCACCGCGTGGAGAACTCCATCCGGTTCCTGTCCACGCTGGTCCGAGGCGCTAACCAGTAACACTCAAAGCTGCCGGCCATGACGCCGAGCCGTCAACACGGAGATCTACGCGATGACGCCATCAGGCCGGGGGTGCTGCAGATGGACCAGCCGCACCCGGCGGCCGGCTCGTCGTCACGCTCGTCGGTGGCGACCAGCCCACACCGGGTCGGTGATCGCGGCCGCCGGCGCCCGCACCAACCCGCACGCGGCGATCACCAGGCTTTCGGCGGTGGCGACCTCCCGGCGGGCCCGGACGTAACACCTACGCAACCGCCTCGGACACTGGGGCGAGGCGCAGTGCACCGACGCCGCGGTGACCGCCATCGACACCACCGGAGGCCGGTGGATCTTCATGATCGAGCGCCGCGACGGCGGGCCCACGTCACCTGGTCAGGCCGCCCGGTGACGCGTGGCGCTGAGGCGAAACGGGTGGGTGTACTCGGTACCGCAGCAGGTGCACCAGGCCCGGAACAGTAGACTGGTCGCGGTGTCGACGGGGCTTGGTTCCACCTCGTGGCGGATGCCGTCGATCATGGCGTAGAGGTGCCGCCAGCGGATTGGGCAGAGGCAGGCCGGCGTGCTCATGCCGTTGCCTGCCCGTCCTCGGGGTCGGGGGCTCGCCACTCTCGGGGCTTGGCGCCGGTGGCGTCGGCGACTTGGGCGACGTCGCGGTGGCTGTAGGCGGTGCGGGTGCCGGAGATGGACATGCCGGCGGCTGCGGCGAGGTCGCCCAGCGTGTAGGGGCGGGGTTGGACGAACTCGCGCCCGTAGGCGATCAACTCACGGATCCGCTGCTCGGCTTCCTCCTTCGCGCGACGGGCACCGGCTAGCGCGCCGATCAGGGGGTCCTGATCCGCTCCGTCCCACGCGGCCCGCAGGTTCTCGGTGGCACGTTCTTGGTCTTCAGCGGCTTCGTCCCGCGCGGCGAGGAAGCCGTCGTCGTGTTCCTCGCCGGGGTCGGGCTGCGGGATCGGGTACAGGATCGCGGCCACGTCGGTGAAGATGTCTCGTCGAGTCATGTCCTACATTCTGCGCAACCGGTTGCGATGATCGCAATAGCTTGCGCCGGCCGCAATCAAGGTTGAGCTCCCCGACGACGACTACTGGAAACCGCACACCGCCCAGCACCCCCCCCGCCCAGGCCCGGGAGCTGGCAGCCGCCGTAGATCTCGGCGAAGTGGGCTGAGATCTCGCCCGTGGTCAGCCCTTTGGCATACAGCGACAACACGACCTCGTCGACCCCGGACAGGCGGCGCTGCCGCTTGCGGACAACCTGGGGCTCGAACGTGCCAGCCCGGTCCCGCGGCACGTCGATCTGCACCGGCCCTGACGCGTCGGTCAGCACGGTCTTCGACCGGCTGCCGTTACGGATATTGCCCGAGCCGGCGCCGTCGGGTTCGTGTTTGGCATAGCCGAGGTGCTCGGTCATCTCCTCGTTCAGTGCGGTCTCCAGGACCGTCTTGGTCAACTGCTTGAGTAGCCCGTCCGGGCCCGTCAACGACGGGCCCTGTTCCTTGGCTGCCCGGACGAGCTCGGCTGCGGCCTTCGCCTCCGCCGACGGCTCGGGCCGCTTCTTGCGTCCGGTCTGGTCGTTCAGTGTCGCGGTCATCACGGCACCCTCCTCACCAGGGCACAACGCCCGGCAGGTCAGGCCGGAAACACCTTTAGATCCACAGACCCTTGGAATCTAGAGTTTGCTCTTTACGCCTCCGCCGCTTCTTTGAGACGTATGCCAATGAGGTTCGCTAGGTCAAGAGGTGCAGGCATGGAGGGATTATCGACCATGCGTTTACTGGAGACTTCGAACCCTTCACGCCACTGTGGCTCGATGATCTCAAGGCCGTCCGCGCGACTTTGCTGGATGTTGCGTTGTACAGCAGGCTTAGACCACATGAGCCGGTTCATGGCAGGGACTAGGAGCACGGGGGTGGGCGCGGCCAGGATAACTGCGGTCAACAGGCTGGGGGCGTGCCCGTGGACGACTTCAGCCAGCAGGTTGGCAGTGGCGGGAAGTACGAGGACCAGGTCATGGCTGGTAGCCAACTTGACGTGGTTGGTGCGGAAGGGGGCTTCCGGGTCGGTGGAGTCCACAACCTCGTCGGCGAAGAGGCTCACCGTATGGGGAGGCAGGAATCGCGTTGCTGCAGCGGTCAGGACCACGGTGGTTTGACAGCCGAGTTGGGCCCGTAGGGCAGCCAGGTAGCTTGGCAGCATGACGACGGACGCCGCGCCGCAGGCGCCAATAAGGAGCCGTTTGCGGGGAGAGTTTTCTGAGGTGTCGGAGGTCTCGGTCATCATGGCGTCATCGCCTGCTAGGCGCGGCTGCGAGTGTGGGGGTGCCGGTTAGCCCGTTCATCTCGGCGATGAGGTCGAGGCGTTGTTGCGCGTTGAACTTGAAGCTGGGGCAGGGGCCGTGGCCTTCTCTCCACAGCTTGGGGCACGCGCCGCCGCAGGACGGATAGAACTCGCAGGATGAGCAGGATCGTTGGCCCCGTCCTACCTCTTGGGGCCAGTCGTCGTATGCCCCCTCAGGACGCAGATCGGCTCCCTGAGCCCATGGCTGGGTGATGTCGCCGACAGCGGTGTCGGCGAGGTGGTCGACGAGTGGCTGTTCGCTGCAGGAGAAGATGCTTCCGTCGGGGGCGATGAGTTCGTCGGAGCGAGTCACGGCCGGGCAGACAACGGTCGCCGGGCTGGGAGGCAAGACCTCGAAGTTGAGCCCGAGCTGGCGCATGAGTGTCAGCCATCGTGCCTCGCGCTCAGCGAAGTGCCGCTTACCTAGTTCGATGGCGCTGACATCGTTACCCCATGAATGCACGGGCTTAATGGCGAAGCGGACCCGTTGGTGAGCGAAGCCGCGTTCGGCTAGCAGCGTGAGGAGTTCATCGACGGCATCCTCGTTGTGGACGTCGACGTTGGTGCGGATGCCGAAGGTCAGCCCGCTGGTCGCCTCGTCCTCGAGCGCTTGGCTGACCGCCTCCACGATGCGCCAGAACGATGTCCCACCGCTCTTCAGCGGGCGATGCCTGTCGTGCGTTTCGGGCGGGCCGTCGATGGTGATCTCGGCGTGCGTGACTCGACACTCCTGTGCTAGGACTCGGATCTTACGGATGTCGAGCAGCGCCCCGTTGGTCACGATGACGGAGGCCCAGTCGAGTCCTCTATCCTCGATCAGCGGAACGAAGGAGCGGGAGAGATCGCGGATCACCGCGAATCCCATCAGCGGTTCACCACCGAACCAGTCCAGGCGCATCGCAGTGGTCTCAGGGTGCTGCATGATCGCGGACACCCGGCGTCGAACCGCGTCTCGGTGGTTCGCCCGAAGTGTCGTCCGACGGTGGGTCTGGCCGCAATAGGTGCAACCCATGTTGCAGTAGGCGGTGGGAAACAGCGCTATGTGGCGCCTTGTGCGATCGCTCGTGTCCGCGACGAACCGGTCGGTGATGGTGGCGAGTTCGTCCTCGACATCGGGGATGATCAGCTGGTAGCGGCGCAGGGTGTCCAACTGCTCCTCGTTGAGAGCCGGCACCTCACCGAGTTCCAGTTGGTTGGCGACGGCCTCCTTGACCGGTAGGACCTTGCTGACACGGGTGGCGTAGACCAGACGAACCGCGTCTCCACCAGGAGCGAGGTACGAGTTGCGGCTGATGACCTTGTACCGGCTTACCTTCTCCACGTTGCTTGTCCTCCCCGTTCGACGCCGAATGCGGTGCTTGGATACAGAGGCCGGGTGCCGCTTGTACAGCGGCACCCGGCCTTTGTAGATCTACGGACCTCTCCGAAGGAGTAGGTCAGCAGATGACGTTCACGTTGCGGTCTGCCGGTCCACCAGCAGTGGTGGTGATGAGGGCGTCGTCGAACATGTGGAGCACCTCCCCCCGTAGAGAGCCAGATGTGTCGATGGGTGCGGGCCGCGAGATGAAGCTAGCTCGCATCGATTTAGTGAGTCAAGGGATCCTGTAAAAGGAAGCTTGAAACATTCGATCGGCGGTTAATTCAAAAACTCTTGAATAACGGTGGGTCCGTCACGTATCGTGCGCACTGTGGACGAACAGCAACCCAGGCGAGTGACCCAGGTGGAGGTCTTGAAGTCCTTCTCCCACCCGCTGCGCCTGCGTCTGTACTACGCACTCGCCAAGCGCGGCTCGGCGACTGCTACGAGCCTGGCTAAGGATGTGGAAACCACTGCTCAGCTGGCCTTCTACCATCTCTCGCGGATGGCCGAGTTAGGCGTGCTCGAGGAGGACGACGCGGCCCCCGCCCGAGGCCGGGAGCGCTACTGGAAGCGATCAACCCAGGGCCTCTCCTTCACTGCCGACAGTCTCGGATCCGACACGGTGAGTGACTTGGAGGTGCTGCACCGTGGCCAGGCTGGCATCCACTTCGAGCATCTGCAGGAGTTCTTCGCGAGCGGTCCGGACGCCGAGGACGAGTTCCGCACCGCCGCGTTCGGCTCCGACATGGTCCTCAACCTGAGCCGCGCCGAGGTGGATCTCCTGCGCGAGCAACTCACCGAGGTGCTCCTGCGCTTCCGGGACAACAACCGTCCGACCGACAGCGCTGCCTCTGCCGCTGAAGAAGCGACGCGCAGCATGTTCGTGTTCGTCCATGCCTTCCCAATGAGGTGACCCTCATGACCGAGGCCACAAAGACTTCATCCGCCGTCGTCACGCCGAACCAACCGCGCTGGCGGCTGCTCTGCTGGCTGACCGCCGAGCCGGTCTCCCTCATCGGAGACCAGATTTTTTTCCTGGCGATCGCGTGGACCGCCGTACAGGAAGCAGGTCCAGCCGGCGCCGGTCTGGTCCTCGCCGCCGGCGCCGTGCCCCGCGCGCTCTTCATGCTCCTGGGCGGGACGCTCGTCGACCGTCTCGGCCCTCGACGCGTCGCCCTCAGCAGCGACATCCTGCGTGCCCTGCTCATGCTCGCGGCCGCCGTGATCGCCGCCGCCGGTGCGACGATCCCCCTGCTCCTGGCTCTCGCACTGATTTTCGGCGTCATCGACGCACTTTTCTATCCCGCAACCAACGCCCTCGCCCCACTCGTCGTAGCCCATGACCAACTCGTCCGAGTCCAGAATCTGCGTGCACTCGGCACCCGCGCCGCCGTCCTGATCGGCGCTCCTCTCGGCGGCCTCCTCCTGGCGATCGGAGGCCCGTCCACCTCCTTCGCCGTCAACGCCGCCACCTTCGCCGTGTCGGCCGTAGCCCTGACAGCCCTACGCATCCGCTCCGTTGTGGCTCAGCATCAAGACGGCGCCGGTGGCGTCGTCCGTCAGGCGATGCAAGGGCTCCGCTACGCCCTTGGCAAGCCCGTGATACGCAACCTGCTTCTCATGGTCGCGCTGCTCGAATTCGCGGTAAACGGGGTCATCAACACCGCGTTTCCAGCTCTCGCTGCCGAACGACAGTGGGGAGCTCAAGGCCTCGGGTGGCTGATGGCGGCCCTTGGCGCGGGCGCCGCAGCAGCTGCACTCGTCCTCGTGATCATCCGACGCCTACCTGCACCAGGGCTCGTCGTCGCCGGCGCAGCCTGCACCGGGGCCATCGTCATGAGCCTCTTCCCCGCCGCAGTCGACCTACCGGCCACCCTTACGCTCTCGGTTGCCCTCGGCGCGGTCGGCGGTGCCGTCGCCGGGATCGTCCTACCGATCATCCAAGCCGACACACCCCCCGACATTCTCGGCCGCACCATGAGTCTGTTCGCCCTCGCCACCGTCGGCGTGTCCCCACTGTCCATCGCAGCCGCCGCACTCATCACCGACCAGGCAGGGCTACGAACCGCATTCCTCGCCGCCGCCGCCCTCGCACTCGTCGGCGCCGCCGCCTGTATTACCAGCGGACCCGTGCGCAACATAGCCCTGAAGGCGACGGCCCGTGCGACCTGACCAACAAGGTCATGTCGCACGGCCAACCAGGTCTCGCCGCCGTCCACCCGGCCCGTCTGTAGCTGTCAGCTCGAGCAACGCTCAGAAGTTGATCTAAGGCAGGGCCGCTCAAGACTGTCTGAGAATCGATCGTTTCCCGGACAAGATCAAATACTGTCGTTCGTGCCGCTCCGAGCCGTCCAAGAAACCCATCCAGAAAGTCGGTGTGGCCAACAGGCGATCACGGGTTTCTTGGACACCGACTGCTCCGGCACCGTCACGCTGAGGCTCCGGAATCGTCTGCTCCGGCTGGCCAAGACAGCCGCAGTAGCCGCGGCAGATGCGGCGAGCCACGGTGCCGCGGTGCGCATCTACTTTCTTCTCCGAGCACGGCGCACCGATCGGCACCGTGAACTCCCGCCACGGACCGCCGTCCACGGACACCTTGCCCCGCACACAACCGGCCGACCGCACCCAATAGCCGCCGGCGAACGCCAGCCACTCATCTGGCTGATCGCAGGCGTCCACCCGTACGTGCGAGCTAGGCGTCGCCGGTGTGCCCCAGCCGAGCCACGCCTTCCCGGCCTGCGAATCATCGATCAGCAACTCGACGGCGTGGCCACGGCGGACCAGTACACCAGCCTTGGCGAAGAGCACTCCAGGGCCGATCTCATCCTCTGTGCTTAGCTGGGCCTGGAGCACCCGCGTTCCAGGAAGCGCCACCGCATCGGCAATGACGACGAGCTCTGCATCAGGTTCCTCCGCGCTACCGACCGACTCGGCGCACGGGATCACGCGTGCCCGGCTCGACGAAGACGGCGGCACTGCCCTCGGCCCGGCACTATCGGATGGCGTTGTCCCGCTGGGCATCTCGCCTCCGGCCGGCGTGCTGCCGGTGTCTGACGTGCAGGCGCTCAGAAGTAGCGTCAACATGACGATCGAGCTTCTGATCCGCATTCCGCCAGTCTCCAATTCTTTGGTACTCCAACGTCACTTGGCTCCGGCGTGGGCATGAGGACGGCCACCGCGTGCTCATCGATGGTTTGTGAGGACAACCGAAGGCCGTGCGATGGCCGCGTGCCACAGCGCAGACCCCAGGGTCATGTAGCCGTCAGGGATCGCGGGATCGGTCACCCCGGCATCGTTGCAGCGGCACCACCCGTCGCGCCCAGCGGTATGCCAGCCCGGTGCGTACCTGGGCGCGGCGGCTACGGTTCGTCGTACAGGGCGGTTACGTTTCCCGCCGTGGACGACGTGAGCAGCCTGCGGTCCTCGGCGACCGCCTTCGCCGAGCAGCACGCCATGACGGTGGTGCCCGCTGTGCCGCTGCACGACCTCGGACCCGAGGTGCAGCTCGACGCGGAGGTCATCGACCTGCCGGGCTTCCTGGCCCTGGCACAGCGGATGGGTGCGCCAGCCCTGTATCTGGAGGTCGACCCGTTCGACCCAGACCCGGACCTGGTGGCCGATCCGCCACGGCACCTGCTCGCCCGCCGCGGGCAGCTGCACGGCATCGAGATGGCATTCGTCGCCGGCGGCGTCGTGCACTTCTGGGAGCACACCGCGTCCTGGTACGCCGAGTGGGAAGACCTGATCGACGCTAGCCGAGCCGCTGTCTGTGATGAGGACGTCGACGACGACCGGCCGCGCTGGCTGACCGAGAGCGAGAGGGCGGAACTGGCCGAGCCCGCCGTGCAGGCCCTGCTCGCGATGCCCGAGTTCCGCGTTGAGAAGCCTGGCGGCGGCCGATACCGGTTCGCGCAGCAGCACCTGCCCGCCGACATCGACGAGCGCGTCACGCACACGGCCGTGCGGCTGGCGTGCGACCGCGCCGACGAGCTGACCCGGCAGCGGTACGTCGACATCGACGACCACTACGAGCAGCTTGCCGCAGACCTGCTCGCCGACTCCACTTACCAGCGGGCCGGGTCGGCCGCTGCTCGCAAGCAGGCCGCCGAGCGGTTCCTCACCATCTGGGCCGACGGCTGGGCTCCCCCCACCGTTGCCCGCGAAGAGCTCTACGCCCGCGCCCAGCGACTGGCTAAGACGGCAGCTCGCCCGCCGGCCCTGTACTGACCAGCAATCCCGGTGGGGAAGGTGGAGGCCCTGCTTCATGCCTGGCTGGTGGCAGGTTACCGAACGCCGCCGTCGTCCCCGATGATTTGGTTGAACAGCGCGATCGCGCCGCCGGTCGCCGCGCCGCCGGTAAGCAGTGCACTCGCCCAGCCTCCGCCGGACGCGATGGTCAGCCCGGCGGTCGCGCTGCCGACCAGTGCGCTTAACGCCAGGATGATGCTCGCTCGGACGCTGAGCAGGTAGGGACGGCTGTCGGCTTGCGGCTGCTTCGCCACGTCGACTCCAATTCAGATTGGGCCTTGACTCCGCAGCAGAGTACACTATGGTTCGTAGTCGTACCTGACTCCATTCCGGAGTTGAGTGAGAGATGGGAACCCGGGAGTGCCGACGCTGGATTCCGATAGCTCGGTCGCGGAGTACTTCGCGATCAACCTGCGCAAGACCCGTGAGGCGCGGGGTCTGTCACAGGCCGATCTGGCCCAGCGGGTCAAGGAACTTGGTCACCCCTGCACTCAGGCGACGATCTGGAAGCTTGAGCAGGGGCACCGCGAGCCGAAGCTCACCGAGGCCGTCGCCATCGGCGGAGCGCTCGGCCTGTGGAGGTGGACGGAACTGACCGTCAAGCCCGCCGAGTTCGACCTCGCGATAACCGTCGATCATTGGCGCCGTCGGGCTTATGAGCTGGCCGCGCAGACCCGCGCTGCTGCCGCCGCCCAGATCGAAGCACTGGAGAATCTCGCGGTCGCTGTCCGTAGCGCCATGGACGCCGGCCTGTCGGTGACATGGGCGGAAGGCCGATCCGGCGGTTGGCTTGAGTTCACGCCCGAGGTGACGGTCCTGCGTGAAGTGCTAGCCGCCCGAGTTGCGTTGGAGGTGGAGGACGACGAACACCACCGCCGGAGTGCCGAGCAGGAACGTCTGGCGACGCAGATTCTGAGCGCCCTCGAAAGCTCCGGGGTGCCGCTGGCGGTCACGCCTGAGGACGTCAGGTTCGTGCCAGGTGATGATCGAGAGCGCGACGACGATGGCGACGCGGCTGGCTGACCCAGGCCGTCCAGATGCTGCCGACGATGCAGCCGGGTGTCGGCCGCCCTCCAGTAATATTCAGCGAATAATGTTCCTTATCCGCTGAGTGCTCCTGCCATCTCAGTGGATAACGTCTTCCAGGCGTGGCTGCAAGTCTGGGCCAAACTCAGTGGATAAGAAGGACGGTGGACCCGGATGGCCCGCACCGCGACCGCGAAGGTCGTCCCGCTGCGCCCCGCTCACCCGGAGGCGGCGGTGAACCGGGCCCTCGTGGCGCTGTACCGCCACCTCGACCGGTGCGCCCTGTCCGCCAACACCACCAAGGCGTACCGCGCCCGCGCCCGCGCGTACGCCGCCTGGCTCGCCGCCCATGCCGGCGACCATCCGGACGCCTTCGTCGACCAGGTCGGCGCCGAGGCCGCCGTCACCGCCTGGCGCCGACACCTCATCGCCACCAAGGCCAGCTCGTCCACCGTCAACCAGGCCCTCGCCGCCGTCGACCTGCTCTACGAGACCGGCGCCGGCCTACGGCTGAAGGTCAAGCGGGCCCGCGTGCCCCGCCCCGGCGAACCGGACGCGCTCACCCCGAAGGAGCAGGGCGCGCTTGAGCGGGCCGCCGACCGCCGCGGCGTCCGCGACGCCGCCATCATCGCCCTGCTGCTCTACACCGGCGCCCGGGCCCAGGAGTGCGCCCGCCTCGATGTCGACGACCTCGCTCTCACCGCCCGCACCGGCACGATCCGCCTGCACGGCAAGGGCGACGAGGTCCGCCACGTGCCCGTCCCGGCGCGTGCGCGCGAGCGGCTCACTGCCTGGATCCGCCGCCGCGGCGCCGAGCCGGGACCGTTGTGGACCGGCCAACGCGGCCCGCTCAGCGACTCCGGCATCGCCCAAGTCGTCCTGGCCACAGGCGCCGACGCCGGCCTGCCCGGCCAGCGACCGCACCGGCTCCGTCACACCTACGCCACCCGGCTCCGCCAAGGCGGCGCCGATCCGGCCCAGGTCCAGGCCCTGCTCGGTCACGCCTCTCTCGACACCACCGCCCGCTACTTCCGCGCCGGCGCCGCCGAGCAGGCCGCCGTCGTTGAGCGCATCTTCGACTAGTCCCGCCCCAATAGAAGCGCGCCGAACCGTCCATGACGGGTTCGGCGCGCTTCGGGCGTTGTCTAGTGCTCGCGCCGCTCCGGGTCTCCGAGCACGCTTGCCAGACGCAGCAGCTTGCGGATGTTAGGGGCGATCACGTACCCGGTGGTCAGCACGATGCCGACCGCCTGGCCGAAGTTGAGCCACCACTGCTGGTCTCCCCACCCCGAGGTCGCCATGCCGTACCCAGCCTTGGCGCCCAAGGTCACGAACGCGGTACCAAGCGCCCACGTCCGGCGGCGAAAGTGATCCACGATGTGTGCGGTGTGGGTGGCGGAGCTCTCCCGCTCCCGTTCGAGCTCGGCGATCTTGCGGTGCGCCTGCTCGAGCTCCTCGTGGAAGCCCGCCACGCGGGTCCGCGAGTGGTTGTTCTCGTCCGCCGAGGCGGCCGGGACCTCGTGCGACAGGTCAGTGACCCGGACCGGGTCGTTGGGCTGCTTCTTGGGCATCGGACTCCTAACGGGGGCGGATAGGACTCCGGCCCCCGAAGGGGCCGGAGACATACGAGGGTTGCCATCCACTCGCACACGTTACGTGCTCGACACATCAGATGCACGTGCATCGTCAAGCAACTAGCCATCAAGTGACACGCATCACGCGGCGATCGGCTGCATGTTGTGCGGCGTTTGACTTGCGCATTGACGTGCCTGCTGTGACACTGTCAGGGCAATGTTCCGGAGGGAAGGGACTCTCCGGAGGGGGCAGTGAGTCGGCCTTGGCGTGTGGGTCCACATACCCACTGCGGTCTCGGCTTGCTGGGCTGTGCACGGGGGAGTTGGCACAGGAGGGTGAGGATCATGGCTAGGAGCTCGACAGCAGTCGCAAATTCCGCCCCAGCGACGACGCGGGGTGGCGGATCGCACGAGCGGGTGACCGTCAATCTCACCGAAAAGACATCCAAGGCGCTCGCCGAAGCTGTCGGGATCACAAGCGACAGCAAGACGGACGCAATCAACAAAGCGCTACAGATGTACGCACTACTCCAACGTGTGCAGGAAGCGGGCGGAGCGGTGTATCTCCGAGAAAGAGATGGCGCTGAGATCGAGCGCCTTCGCATGCTCTGACTCTTCCGCTCTTGGTAGCCGCCCCTATGGACGACGGAGCCGACTGGGACGGATGTTGGGGCTGAGTTCGGGTCGAGCCAATCATCGTCAAGGCTTGACGATGCGATGATCTGCGGAAACAAGCCGGCGATCAATCTGGGGCTGGGTTGCCATCCACTTCCTGGGCTGGGTTGCTATGTCGGCAGTCTCCGCGCGCTGCCGCGCCCACGTCTGCTCATACCAGACGTGGACGCGGCAGCACTCCAATAAGTGAACCTCCCCTGATCAAGGTCGGGAAGTTTGCATCGAGTCAGGTAGCCGACTCGCGGTATGCCTCATCGGACGCATTCGCCAATGACGGCCCAGCCTCGGAGCTGCTGCGCTGGGCGGTGCTGCTTCTACCAGATGCAGCCGAGCGGGGCATCGGAGCAGATGTGCCGGGTGACACCACGGCCGAAGGTTGGCCGATTGACGCCGAATGACGTCTTGTACTCCTTGACCTGGCCGCTGAGCACGCCCTTGCATCCGACCTTGATGGTCAGCGTGGTGCCGTCCTTGGAGACCTTGTAGAGGCTAAGGCTGTAGCTCTTGATCTGGACGAGCTTCAGCCCGCCCGGCACGGCGCGGTTGACGCTGGTCCACAGGTCACTCTTGGCCCAGCCGCGTTCGCCGTTGGTCGCCTCGTACCACACCCAGGTGGCCTCCTGGGCGCCGCCGCAGTCGAGGTGGCCGCTCACGTTGACCTGTGGGTCGTTCCAGGTGGCGTGGGCCGGTCCGGCGGAGACGAGAGCGCCGCTGGCGGCGGCGACGAGGGCAGCGGTCCAGATCTTGAGCTGGGTGAGCCGCGGGATGTTACGCATGGCAGGTTCCTTCCTTTTTCAGGTCCGCGATCCGTCTGGCGAGTTGCGGAACGCGGCTTCCAGGACCTTGAAGTAGTGGGTGAGGGTGTCGAACGCGACGTCACGGCTGAGCAGGCCCCAGCCTTCGTTGACGTCGACGGCGCGCGGGTGTACGCCGACGCCGGCGCGGACGCTCCACCCTGCGGTGAGGTCGATCCGCAGCGGTGCGTTGCTCGGCTCGGAGCGTCGTGTCGTGACCACGACGCCGTCGCAGAGCTTGAGGTTCTTGTGCCAGGGACTCCAGACGAGCCTGGCCCGGTGCTCGGTGGCCCTGCCGGACTGCAGAAACTGCACCCAGACCGGCCCGATCCAGTACGGCGGGAACGTGATTTCAACGCCGCGCTCGACATCCTGGACCGTCGTCACCTCGGCGGTGCAGGTGCGGCCGTCGGCGCCGAGCGCCATGTCGAGACGTTCGACCAGCTGCGGCACACGGGGTGTGGATCCGTGCTCAAGCCGATGGAGATGGTCTTTGGTGACGGCGGACAGATCTGGGTCTTGCTCGGAGGCCAGCTGGGCAAGGTCTGCCAGGCTGAAACCGCGTGCAACGCGCAGCCGGCGGTATCGGTCACCGCCCCAGTGCCGCGGCACGGCCTCACGCGACGCGTCCGCCTTGCTCACGTCGACACCAGTGGACACCACCGTCCTCGCCGACGTGGTCACGAAGTGCCGGGCCACCTCGACTCGGCGCCCAAAGCGTCGCCTTATGGTGTCGAACCAGCGATCCGGGCCGCCGAACTCCGTGATACTGGGCATCCACGTCCTGCTGGCCTCCACCAACGCGTGGTCGGGGCGATCACGCGATCCGATAACCGCATACTTGACCGCGTCGATTACGCCCGCGCCGATGGCGGCCGGCAGTACGCCGTATCCGAAATCGACCCAGCCGGCCCTGTCGAACTCGACGGTGACGGCCGGGTTCGACGCGAACGCATACGCCTGCGCGAACACTCCCTCGCCGGCCGGAACTTCGCAGTCGAGCCGGAACGGGCCCGCGTCGATCCGTGCGGCCCCCGGCTGTGTGCCCGCCACCCGCAGCCACGCCCAGCACGGTCGCGACTCACCCTGGAAATTCCGCCACCACTTCGGCGTTGCATTCAGCGCATCGGGTGTACGGAGGGCGACATACAGGTCGTGCAGCACCTCACCGGCGCCGAGGCGATCATCGAGAACCGCCAGTTGCTGCAAGCTCGGGCCGTCGGTCTGGCCAGTCTCCCAGTTGTGCATCGTTGCGCGACTTACCCCGGCGGACTGGGCAAGGTCCTCGAGGCTGAGTTCCGACTGCTCGGTACGCCACCAACGCAGTAGCGCGGGTCGGCGGTGCAACTGATCGGTCATGCCCACCTCCTGCTTCTGCTCGTCCGCTTGCGATCGGCGGTGTCCAAGCAGCGTGCCCGAGGGTCAGGAATTCCATCAACGCAGTTCACCAGAAGTGCAACAGAACCTGAAAAGCGTGATCCACACAACCTACGAGAACCTTGCTGAGCTGCGTAGAGATCCGGACGTGAGTCGGCGGCGCGGCGGCTGCGTACCGAACTGGCCGGCCAAGCCGAACACGGACGGCTCTGCTTCGCCAGAACATCACCGCGCCCTGGACTTACGACTTCGGACGCCTATATGACCTGCTCTGTCCCCCTGGTGCCCCGGTCGGCAGATCTATCCTGTTCGGCTCGCGCCCACCGGAGAACGACAGCATCTGGCAACGAGTGCGCGACGCCGACTTCGAGGTGCGTACGTACGACCGCAGCACCTTCACCAACAAGGAGAAGCAGGTCGACACCGCTCTCATGTCGGCGGCCAGTGAAAGATCCCCATAGGCGGCCATTTACCGCCCCGCTGATGGCCAGGGTTCTCCCCGTGGACGGCCAGATACCTCCCCGCTGATCATGACGAGACGCTGGTCGGCGAGGGTCGGCGGCGTGAAACGCGGCAGGGAGATCGTGGAAATTTTGGAGGCATACGACCTCACGGGTAGTTACCGTGCGGCGGCCGAGCTGGCCGGGTGTGATCACCACACCGTGGCCCGGTATGTGAAGTTGCGGGCCGAGGGACGCAGCCCCGAGGAGCGGACCCAGCGGGCTCGGCCGATCGACGAGTTCATGGACAAGATCGAGGAGTTGGTGGCCCGCTCGGGTGGCCGGGTCCGCGCCGATGTGGTGCACCGGCGGATCACCACGATGGGCTTCGCCGGCGGAGAGCGCACCACCCGCCGGGCGGTCGCGGCGGTGAAGAAGTCCTGGCAGGCCGGGCAGCGACGGGTGTTCCGCCCGTGGATCCCCGAGCCCGGTTTGTGGCTTCAGTTCGACTGGGGCGAAGGCCCACGCATCGGCGGCCGGCGGACCACGTTGTGGTGCGCGTGGCTGCCCTGGTCCCGGTTCCGGGTCGTGATCCCGGTGCTGGACAAGACCCTGCCGACGGTCGTGGCCTGCCTGGATGCCACCCTGCGGCGCCTGGGTGGGGTGCCGGCCTATGTGTTGACCGACAACGAGAAGACGATCACGGTGGAGCACGTCGCGGACATCGCCGTGCGTAATCCGGAGATCGTGCAGGTGGCCCGGCATTACGGGATGACGATCCGCACTTGCGTGCCGGCGGACCCGCAGTCCAAGGGCGGCGCCGAGAACACCGTGAAGATCGCCAAGGCGGACCTGGTCCCGACCAGCGCGAACCTGCTCGGCCAGTACCGCACGTTCGCGGAACTGGAGGCGGCCTGCCGCGACTTCACCGACGAGGTCAACGCCCGCATCCACCGCGACACCCGACGCCGCCCGGCCGAAGCCCTCCTGGACGAACGCGACCGGCTGCATCCGCTGCCGGCGCAGCCGTTCACCGTCGCGTTCGGCACCACCCGCCGAGTGAACTGGGACTGCACCATCTCCGTCGACGGAGTCCGCTACTCGGTCCCGCACCACCTGGTCGACACCCGGGTCTGGGCCCGGTTCCACGGCGACGAACTCATCGTCACCGCCGTCAGCGAGGACGGGCCGGCCGAGGTCGCCCGCCACCAGCGGGCCCAGCCGGGCCGCCCGTCGATCCTCGACGAGCACTACCCGCCCCGATCACGCCAGTCCGACACCGCCGATCGGGTGCCGCGGGCCCGCACCGCCGACGAGGCCGCGTTCCTGGCTCTCGGCCCCGGCGCCGCCGCGTGGCTGGTCGAGGCCGCAGCCGCCGGGGTCCGCGGGGTGCGCCGCAAGATGGCCGAAGCCGTCGCTCTCGCGAAGCTGCACGGCGTCGACCACGTCGACCGGGCCCTCGGCACCGCCGCTTTGGCGGGCAGGTTCGCCGACAACGACCTGATCCGCATCCTGGCCCACCAACGCGACGACGACACCCCACCCACTCGGGCCAGCGAAACCCACAGCCTGCAACCAGGCACCTCTGCCTGGTCAACCTTCGGCACGACGACTGGAGAACAGTGACCATCACCCCGTTGCGGGTCACCGGCGCAGCCGGTGACCCGCTGACCGAAGCGATCGAGCTCACCCGCCGGCTGAAACTGCCGCACCTGCGCCGGGCCATGGCCGACCTCATCCCCACCGCGAAAGCGCAACGCTGGGACCCGGCCGAAGTCGTGCGGGTCCTCCTCGCGGAGGAGGCAGCCGGCCGGGACCAGGCCAACCTGCGCACCCGGCGCAAACGCGCCGCGTTCCCCGCCGGCAAAACCTTCGGCGACTGGGACGAGCAGGCCTCCTCGATCCCGCGGCCGACCCAGGACGCCCTGCGCAGCCTGGAATGGGTGCAGCGCAAGGAGAACCTGTCCATCTGCGGCCCGTCCGGCACCGGCAAGAGCCACTTCTGCGAAGCCCTCGGCCAAGCCGCCGTCGAGGCCGGCATGACCGTCGCCTGGTTCACCATCGAAGACCTCGGCGTCATGGTCCGCCGCCACCGCCCCGACGACTCCGTCGCCCGAGCCATGGCCAGACTGATCCGCACCGACCTGATCATCATCGACGACATCGGCCTGCTACCGGTCTCCCCGGACGCCGCCGAAGGGTTCTACCGCCTCGTCGACGCCGCCTACGAACGCCGCAGCCTCGCGGTCAGCTCGAACCTGCACCCGTCCGGTTTCGACGAGATCATGCCCAAGACCCTGGCCACCGCCACCGTCGACCGACTCCTGCACCACGCCCACGTCGTCGTGACCCAGGGTGACAGCTACCGGTTCAACCAAGCCACCGCCGGACAGGGCGTCAAAGCCTTGCACTGACCCCAGCACCACCCCACAGGCGGGGAACTATCTGGCCGCCACTGGGGAGAAACCATGGCCGCCAGCGGGGAAAACTACTGGCCGCCTACGGGGAGATCTGATTGGCCGTTGACACTCTCAGCACCACCATGCTGGAGGACTCCTTCAAGTACATGAAGGCTGGCGACACGGCCGTACTTGCCGCGGGAGACGGTGACTTCCTGCCTGCCATCCAGTCGCTTCAGGCCCGTGGCCTCGCCGTCCGTGTGGTCTCCTGGTCCCACGCCGTAAGCCGCCACCTCCGCGACACCGCCGATGAGTACCTTGCACTGGACTCTCACTTCGACAGCCTCAGCCACATCATGAAAATCGATCAGGTACTTCGGCCCGCTTCATGAGTCGGTTTCCGACGCGGTGCCCCTGACTAGTGCGGCACAGGGCAGCCGCCCCAACCCGGGTGGCCGCCCTGTGCCGTACTAGGTCGAGCTGCTCTCACCATCTCCCGTACTCGCTGTCGGTATGGGGCGGTGCCAGGGCCCTCAGGCAAGGTTGTCGTATGCCCGTTCAGGCCATTCCGAGCAGTTGTAGTGGTTGGTAAGGGTTTCGGCTGTTGCGGCGTAGGGCTTTGGCGATGGCGGTGGTGCCGGTCAGGCGTAGCAGGCTGATCGCGGTGTTGCGCAGGGTGGCCATGACACGGGGTGCGTTGCCGGTGCGCAGGCGGCTGGCGTCTTCTCCAGCGTCAGCAGCATGGTCTCACCGAACGTGGGCTACTCGTCGCTCTCTCCGTTCTCATCTAGATTCTCCAGGTCAAGGGTGCTGGGGCTAACCGTGATGGGGAACTCACCGCTGATCCGGCCACGTATTCCGTTAGCGGTTGCGGACCAGGTGGCCGTCAGCGTCGTTCCTGGCTCCTCGTGTACGAGTAGTGGCACTGGTTCCAAGGTCATCGCGTCCTCGGCGCGCAACTCGAAGTCGTCGTAAACGATGGTGACGGACCCGGTGTCTCGCACGGTGTACGAGGGGCCTGGGCCGGGGAACACGGGCGCGGGGATGTACGACCCGAAGTTGTGGACGCCGAGCTGGATGGGGCTGCGAAAGGTGGGCGTGCCGAGGGGCTTGGGCGCACGCGGAGCGTCCGGGCGATCGCCTTCCAGGGCCTCGACCAGCTCCTCGGGGTAGCTTTGCACCTGCCCTGGGACATGCAACTCAAGCCGAACGCCGACGAAACCGACATCGGTGGGATTGGCCACCGTCACGTTGAGCGAGGCCGGCTCGTGCCGGAAAAGATCCCAGGCTCCGCGATGCACGAGAGCCTCTTCCGCGTCGTGGAGAAACTGCTCGACCTCCTCGGCGTACTGTTCCTCGGTCCGGCTGTCGGGCACTCGCTGCCCTAGCAGTCCGCCGCGTACCCCCACGAGGTCAATGTCGGGTTCACGCCGTCCGGACTGGTGACGTGCGGCGAGAAGACCAGGCCGGCGCTCATCCACGCATCGGCTCACCGCGCCCCGGATGTCAGCTGCCTCCTCAATCGTTGAGGGCATAGCCGCCACGGACAGCTGCAGACTTGGGGTCCGTTGAAGCAACCTGGCCTGAAGCTTGTCAAAGTCGTCGGGGTTCGCCGGGTCGGTACGGCCGGTGTGGCGGACGAAGATTGTGGCCGGTTTAAACTTTTCGGTCTGCTTGCGGAGGATATGGATCGGGTCGCCGGGCTGCGGCGGATCCACGATCACGACAAGGACCTGTTTCCCCTCGATTGCGATGTACTCCGGCGTCCAGCTGATAGCGGTGCCGGCGTAGGAGCGCACCTTACCGACCAACTTCTCCGGGTCCATAGTCGCCACACCATTAATCCACCCGGGCTCGACCCCGACGAGAAGGTAGCCGTACCCTCCAGCCCGTCGCCCGGCGGCAGCCGGCTCACGGTTGGCCAGCCCGATGATGGCCTTGACGACCTGCTCCAGCCCTGCCGAAGTACTTAGGTCGAGGGTCGACTTCCATTCAATCCACAGACTCTCGTCGTCCGGGTCAGCGAGACTCACAGCCCGAACAAGATCGGTGAGCTGGCTCGGGCGCAGCAGCGGCGCGGAGGTGTCGATCTGCAGAACCACGCGGTCAACGATAGGACCAGCCTCCGACAAAAGCGCAGTCGTTACTGACAGGGGCCGGAGAGCTTGACATCACCAGCGGCAGTCGGCGCCGCCTGCGCCTCGGCAAGCAGCCGCTGCGCGGTGCGCTGCGAGACGCCGAGTATCCGCGCCAACTCCACACCGAGCCCCCCGCCGGTCCCGCCCAGCGGCGTCCGCCTCAACAAGTAGCTCGATCGCGGCGGGAAGGCGCGGATCGCTGGCGTACGGGTGGGGCTGGCGGGCACCGGTCGTGCCGGGGGTACGGCCAGTGGAGTGCCGCCCGGTGCGGGCATCAGCCACCGCCCACACGGTGCGACGCCGCCACAGGCGACGCACCCGCCCGTCGGGCAGCTCTTCGATGCGATCGGGATGGTCAAGGAGGGTGTCGGGGCAGGTTGCGGTAGGAGCCGTAGCCGAGGACGCATGCCGCCGTGCCCGAGCCGATTAGCTAGACGCCGGATGACCCCCTCGCGTGCGGGACGACGTTCCGCGGCCGGATGACGGCCACCTTGCTTCCCGCTCTTGCGGGATCCCTGAGTCAACGGCTGGGTTCCTCGCCTCTGGAGGCTTCGCGGCTCGCTCTTGGCGGTGTGGACTCGGCGTCGCGCACCGCCGGCTGCCGGGGTAGGGACTGACGGGTGCTGGTCGGGAACGCTCGCGCGGCCGCCGTGATTCCGGGAGAGACGTCGGTGATCTGAGGCAGCGGGGTCTGCGGGTCGGCGAGAGGTGCCGTGAGCCGGACGATGTCTCGGAGCTCTCCGTGCCACTCGGGGCCCATCTCGTCGGTGAGCTGCTTCGCAATTGCCGCGAACGCCTTGGTCTCCTCGGGGGTCCACGGCCGCTGGCGCTCAGCGTCGATGGCTGCCGCGGTGCCGGCCGGCCAGCGCCATGCGCCGGCGGCGTCGAGGTAGTTGATGTGTAGCTGGTGGTTGCCGCGCCGGTAGACGGTGGCGACGTCGACCACCCGCTGTCGGTCGATCGCCACGGCGGCCTGGCGGACACCCTGGTAGGAGGCGTCGTGGTTGTCCCTCGCGGTTAACCGGCCGTGGCCGAGCTTCTGGACCTGGTCGTGATAGCGGTGGACGATGCCGAGTCGGCTGAGCGGCTCGGGCACCGCCATGATCGCGGCCTCCACCCGGTAGCCGGCCGCGCGGAACATTGCCGCGGGTTCCAGGAAGTCTCCGGGGTCCCGCATCGTCGTCTCGATGATCGTGTCGACCCGCCGGTCGATGAGGTACTGCTCGGCGGCGGCCATCCACCGGCGTCCGTCCATGCTGGTGTACGGCGCAGCGTTGCGGTCGTCCTCCCGCAGCAGCCTGCTGTACTCAGGGTGGTAGGGCTTGTAGAAGTCGGAGTTGACCACAATCGCGCCGCCACGCTGATCGAGTTCACGCTTGACCGACTCGGTGGTCATAGTCTTGCCCGCGCCGGGCTGCCCGGCGACGAAGACCACCACCGGCTGGTCTTGGGACACCCCGTGGGCGAGTTCCTCCGGGGCGATCTCCTCGCGGAAGATCCGCTGCGACTGCTCCTCGGGAAGCAGGTAGCGCCTCGGGTCGATCGGCATCAGGCAGCGCGCCGACCGAGTTGCTCGGCCAGGGCTCGGTAGCGCTGCGTGGTGGCGGCGACTGCCTGGTGGTCGGTCGGCCGCAGCTCGTTACGCGCGGCGATGCACTGCTTCCGCAGGTCGATCAGCTCCGCCACCGCAGCGTCGTTGTCCTGCTGCCGAGCGGTGGCGATGAGCGGGGTGATGGCGGCGACCGCCTGGCTGACCGCCTCGATGGCGACCTCGTAGGAAACGGACTCGGTCGAGTCCCACTCGAACTGGCCCAGGTTGGCCAGCACGGACTGTTCGGTCACGGCTCGTACCTCCTAGTCACTCAGGGTCAAAATCCGGAAGATGATCAAGGTGCAGCGGGTCTGGAAGGCTCGTTCGTAGCTGGTGGCCAGCAGCGAGGACGCCGGCGGAGATCAACATCAGCAGCGGTCGGGGGATCTGTCGACTTCTGCTGCCGGGCAGCAGCTCACCGAAGGGCTTCTAGGTGGGATGCGCGACGACGGTAGCGCGGCGCTGAATACGGATCAGGGGCGGGATCTTCCGGCGTCTCGAATGGGTCCAGGAGGTCCTGGGAGGTCAGGGCGTCTCGGGTCTTGCCATGCACGTTGCCGAGGCCGGTGGTAACCACCCGGTACACGTTGCGGGCCCGGTACCGCTCGTCGAACGAGGCTTGGGGCACGGGGCGTTTGCCCAGGTTGAGCAGGCCGAGGTTGACCAACTCTCCCAAACCTTTTCCCCGGGTCTCGTCGCTCAGGTCGTAGCGTTCCCGCCCGATGCGTGGGGAGATCCATACGGCTTCGCCCGTCTTACCGCGTTCCTCATGTAGCGCGGCGAGGTACATGGCGACCGCTGCCCCGGACAGGTGACTGATCCAGCCCTCGGTCCAGAACTCTCGCTTGAGCTGCACGTAGAAGTGCTTCTCCCGCTGCTCCGGCGAGCGCTTGCGGTGTTTGGTCACCAGTGGTCCCGGCGCCTCGTACGCCCCGCCGGAGCCGGCGTCGTCCAGCATGTGGATCCGGGCGGCCTCACCGGGCCGGTGCTCCAGTGCAATGAAGCCCTCTTCCTCCAGCCACTTGAGCGCTTCACGGATGCGTCGGGCGCCTGCACCGGACGGGTTGGACAGCCCGAGCAGTGACGCCAGTTGCCGCGCCGGGTAGCCGAACACCGGATCGGGGCGACCGCGGGCCAACCAGAGCAACGACAGGAACAGCTTCAACCGAGTGACTCCGCCGCGGCCGCCGCCACCACGGAGGATCCGCGCCATTGGGGGAGGCGGCTCCGTCGGATCGTTCCGAGCGATGAACCGCCACCGGATGGCAGCGCTGGAGGCACCAGCGTGTCGAGCCGCCTCGTGTGCAGTCCCCAGCTGGTGAGGATCCTGATGAAACTTCGTCTCGCCCGCGTTTTTCACCAGTCTGGCCATTCTACTTGTTCAGCGATACAGTCCTGTGCGGTGTAAGCGTAGGGGTTGATCCGGTGTTCTTTAGTTATGGTAGCACCGGTGTAAACGTACAGGCGGAGCGAAAGCGGCAGGGGTGTGGCGAGCGCCTGGTGGCGGAGTGGTTTGCGTAAGCGGCAGACCCCATGCTACCTTGTGTCCAGATCGAGGTCGAGGACGGTCAGTGCCGCATTCACACAGTCGGTGGGCGCGGTGCCAGGAGGTTCCGGCGGAGGTCAACGGGAGTACCTGCGGGCCCACTACAAAACGAGTCGCTTCGTTGGGTTTCCGCGTCGCGGCGCAAGGTCGGCGTCTCGCTCCCGTCGGGAGGGCCCCGTGGACGTCCGCGGGGCCCTTTCGCGTTGCCGCACCCTCACCCCTCTCCGTGCGGCCGGTCACTCGGGCTCGCCGACGGTGAACGGGTGCGGGTGAGAGACAGGGTAGTGATCATCGGCCGGCCAGACGCGGCTATGGCTTGCGTCCGTACCGCTGACGGGCATGACCCGAGCGGATTTCACTGTCTGCTTCGCCTGACACGCGGACGGTGAATCAGAACGGACGAGGCCGGAGCGGGGGTCCGCTCCGGCCTCGTCTGGTCAATCCGCTGCTCTAACCAATTGAACTACGTCCCCTTGTTGGTGGAGACGACGGGGCTCGAACCCGTAACCTGCGGAGTACTTATGGGGCACCTCGGTGCCGTGTCCATCATAGCATAGATCTGTCCGTCTTCGTCCCCTTCGGGGTGGGATGCCTCCTGGATGCCCAGGTGTTCGTCGGATGGATCGAGGCCAGCCGAGTCGCCTGCAATGCCGGGGAATTAGACGCCGTCGGCGTCGGGAAGCTGCGTGAGCACCTCCGGTGGGGCCGGCTCGACGGGCAGGGGTCGGGGTTCAGTGTGCTTGTCCGGGCTGCAGCGGCTGAACGGGCCGTACTCGGCGGCCAGCGCGGCGAGGTGGGGGTCGAGGTGGTCGCGCCACCAGATGCTCATGCCGGTCTGCGGGTCGCTGACCCGTAGCGTTTCCCAGGCCCGCCACAGCGCGTACAGGCGGGAGATCGCCTCCGGGTGCGCCCACCAGCGGGGACACCAGTTCACCCCGGAGGTCGGCCCGGTGGCGAGGCGCCGTTCGACGACGTGGGCGAGGTAGTCGGCGACGAACGCCTCGACGTTGCGGTAGGCCGGCTCCGGTGCGGCGTCGTCGCCGGCTGGCGGTGTGGCGGCCGGCGGCGTCACGTCCGGGTCGCCAGCGAGTTGGCCGAGCAGGGCGCTGAGGTCAGCGACCGGGTCACCGGCCGGTCCGGGCTGGGGCAGGGTCATGGGGTCGGCTCCGGCGGGGCGTCGGGGGTGAGGGTCCAGTCGGTGCGCTCGTGGGGATCCCAGCGGGCGATCGACGCGCGGATCGCCGCCGCGTAGGGGCCGGTCTGCCAGGGGGCGGTGCGGGCGAGCGCGGGCGGGGCGCCGGAGGCGTAGACGACCATCCGGCCCCGGGGCAGGGCGTGCAGGTCGGCGACGTCGAGGATCCGCTGCCGCCGGGTGGCGTGGGAGACGGACCGCTGGCCCCACCCGGACCCGCTGCTGCTGGTCGACCTGGTCGTGACGTCGTGCTCGCCGATGAGCTTGGACAGCTCTTCCAGCCAGTCGGGGTCGGCGACGCCGCCGCCGTAGGTGCGGACGTTCGCCGCGGACCACAGCTTGCGCATGCCCTCGCGTCCCCACACGTCGACCCCCTGGGGATAGGACTGGAGGATCGTGATGATGGGCAGGCCGTGGGAGCCGTAGAAGGAGTAGAGGGCCGGGAGCTGGCGCAGCCGGCAGATGTTCGCGGCCTCGTCGAGGACGCTCAGCAGCGGCGGATCGAGGCGCCGGCCGGGGCAGGTGCGGGCCCGCAGCTCGCCAGCACGCAGGACGGCGTCGGTGAGAGCGGCGACCAGCGGGGCAGGGGATCCGGGGCCGCCCTGGGACAGCAGGTACAGCACGTCGGTGCTGGCGGCGAAGGCGGCCGGGTCGAACTCGAGGACCCCGCCGCGGGTGGGTGGGGTGACCCAAGTGGTGACGGCGGGTTCGGTGAGGCACATGAGCATCTTCTGCGCGCCGGCGTAGATGCCGCCGCGGGTCTTGTCGGGCATGTTGACCACCCCGGCGACCGCGTCGGCGGGCAGGTCGAAGCCGTGCTCGCGTAGCAGCATCGCGGGTTCGTCGTCGCGGGGGCTGACGGCCCACCGGTAGGCGGCGAGAATGTCGCGGCCGGCTACGGCGGCCGCGAGGAGCAGGTTCGCCACCAACTCCTCGGAGCTCGGGTCGAAGAAGGCGTCGCGGCTGACGCCGGGCTCGCGTTCGGCGGAGGCGAAGTGCTCGGCGAGGCGGCGGGCGTCGGTGATGGTGGCCACGGCGCGCAGGGGGTTCCACCACATGCCCTGCTTGGGGCCGAGGATGTGCTGCGGGTCGAACGCCCACACGGTGCCGCGTGCGGCGCGGATGTCGCGGGTGGCGTCGACGATGTCGCCCTTGACGCTGGTGACCAGGGTCGGGCCGGGGGCGGCGACGATGGCGGGGATGGCCCGGCAGGTGGTCTTGCCGGTGCGCGGGCCCCAGATGTCGACGGCCATGTCCTCCCAGGACTGGCGCAGCGGCATTCCGCCGGCGACGGTGTAGGCGATCAGCACGCCGAGCTGGTCGGCCTCGGGCCGGTCGACGTCGGCGAGGCTGGGCCGCAGCCGCCGGCCGCTGTCGGCGATGCCCTTCGGCCCGAGGTGCGCGAGGTCTTTGCGGCTGGCCATGCGGCGGGCGGCCGGGTCGACGCGGGTGCGGCGCCGACGTGCCCACCGCCAGGCGGCAGCCCCGCCGACGGCCAGGAGCAGCAGGACGGTCACCTCGGCGACGGCGATGAGGGTGCAGGTGGTGGTCCAGGTGATGTCGCCGCGTAGCACCGCGGCGGCGACCTGGATCGGTCCGCCGCCGGTGTATCCGGGCGGGCGGGCCAGCACGACGGGCAGCCACGCGCCGCTGGCGAGAATGAGGACCAGGGCGGCGATGCCACCGGCGATCAGGCCGGCGTCGTCGTGGCCACCGCGCGGCCCGGCGGGCCGGCTGCTCATGTCATAGTCCAGCGGAAGTCGGTGTTGCCCAGGCGCATCTCCGTCTCGGTGGGTTCCAGGTGCACCGGGATACCCGGCCGCGATCCGACCTTGATCAGGAAGTTGCCACGGCCGACGGTGCCGCTGCCCTCAGCCGAGGTCCAGGACGGCGGCGCCGACCAGGACAGCACCTCGCGCCGCTCGGCCTGCGACAGCGGCCGGACCCGCGCGACGGCGTCGAGTTCCTGCTCGGAGCAGGGGCCGATCATCAGCACCGCGGACCGTTCGGCGAAGCCTCTGGCCTTGGCCCGGTCGTGGGCGGTGGGCAGCGCCTCCAGGTCGGCCAGGCTGTGGGTGATGAACGCGGTGCCGGTGCCCTTCTGTCTGTTCAACCGGGTGAGGCCGTCGGCGCGGTCGACCAGGCCGTGCCCGACGCGCAGCGCCCGCCACAGCTCGTCGAGGACGGTGAAGAACGTTCTCGGTGGCGCCAGGCCGAGGTCGGCCATCAGGTGCGCGGCTTCCACTTGGGCGAAGCCGTAGGACCAGGTCGACAGCAGGGTCGCGGCGGTGCGCAGCTCGTCGGTGTCGTCGATGCTGGAGATGTCGACGCACACCGCCGGGGTGTCGAGGCGGATCGGCGTGGTGGTCTGCCCCTCGAAGGTGTCGCCGAGCGGGCCGTGCAGCAGCGCCAGCAGAGTGCGGTGCAGGTTAGCGACGTCCTCACGGAACCGGGGGACGTCCCCGTCTTCCTGCCACAGCGTGACCGCGCGCACCTCGGCTGGGGCGTCGCGGATGACGTTCAGGACGTCGGAGAGCACCGGCGGGGTGTCGGTCTCCCGCTCGGCGAGGTAGCGCAGCGCGGCGGCGAGGACGGTGGTTTCGTCGGAGGTGACGGGCCCGCGCCGCACGAGGGTGGCCAGGGCGACGAGCATGTTGAGCCGCCGGTCGGTCACCGCGGCGCGCACGACGGCGCCGGTGCGCTCGTCGACGCGGTCGAGGACCTGCCGCCACGGGCCGGCGTCCAGGGGGTTGATGCGATCGAGGCCGGGCCCGACGCGCAGCACCTGCCCGCCGAGGGCGCGGACCAGCTCGGCGTAGTCGGGCTTGAGGTCGCCGAGGATCAGCGGGGTGACGCCCTGGGCGGTGAGGCCGAGGACCATTCGCCGCACCGCCGTGCTCTTGCCCATGCCGGGCTCGCCCTCGATCCACACCGACGGGTTGTTGATCAGCCGGGCGCGGGTGTACCAGGAGATCGGGTCGAAGCAGACGGCGCTGCCGGTGTAGAGGTGCCGGCCGACCGGGACGCCGATCATCGGCGTCGACGCGCCGGTGCCGAACGGGTACAAACCGCACACCTGCACGGTGGTGCCCCGGTACTCCGTCGAGGGCTCGATCCACGACCACCGGCCACCCCCGGGTGCGGCGTAGCCGAGGCGGCCGGGCCGACGCCCGGCCGGTCGGCGCCGTGGTGGTGGGGTGTTGGTGCGAGGGTTGGTCATCGCCGCCGTCCTAAAAGGGGATCGTGGCGTGGACGGGCAGGACCACGCCGGCGGGCAGGCCGGCGGCGAACCCGGCTGCCTGGCAGCCGTACATCGGCCGGATCGTCAGGCGGGCCTCGCCGGCGCGGGCCCGGATGATGCCGGTGGCCTCGTCGAGCTGCTTGCCGTCGTCAGCCGCGGAGACGGTGGCGGTGACGAGCACGGTGAAGCGGACGACGCCCGCGCCGGTGGCCTCCTCCTGGGCGGCCTGCTCAGCGGCGGCCAGGTCGGTCAGGTCCCGGGCGCTGGGCCGGTGACTCTTGCCAGCCAGGAACCGGGCGTCGCGCTTGTCGGCCTCCACCAGCCGCGCCGCGTCGGCGGGGGAGTACGGCCGGTAGATCATGCTCACCCGCTTGCGCAGCAGTTGCGGGTCCGGGTCGGTGAGGCGGGCGAACAGCCGCGAGTACACCACCCCGCGCGGGGCCTCGACCATGCACCAGGTGCGCGAGACGCCGGAGTCGTGGCGGTAGGAATCCCAGCTCTCCCGGGTGGCCACCGGTCCGGCCTGCGTCCAGTCGGGGGTGAGCTGCGGGTCGCGGGCGAGGTCCAGGGCGGCGTCCGGGTCGTAGGCGGCGCGCACCACGGCAGCGAGGCCGCGGGCGGACATCGGCACGATGCCGGCGCCGGTGGCGCCGGTCAGCCCGGCGTGCAGGTGCGGCAGCCGGGCGGCGACCTCCCGGCACACGTCCTCGTGCGACATCGACCGGCCTGGCGGGGCGGTGTAGGTCAGCGACACGCGGGTGTCGACGGCCGCCGACCCGGCCGGGTAGGACCGTACGACGTCGTCGAGGACCTGCAGGGCCAGCGACGGTGCGTCGGGCCGGGACGTGGCGGTGACCTCGGCGGCCAGCCGGGTGCCCGGGTCCGGGGTGGTCTCGACGGTGACCTGTGCCTGCACGAGCTGCGGCTCACGCGACAGCGCCGCCAGCCACGACGCCAGGTGACTGACGCGGGCGTCGATGACGGCCTGGTCGACCAGGTCCATGCCCTCGGGCGCACACCGCAGGGTGACGGTGTAGTGCCGGCTCTGCGGCACCACGACGACGGCGACGAGCCCGGACCGGCCGGTCTCCACCTCGTACACCTCGGAGCGGGCCAGCACCCCGGGGAGCTGGTGCGCGGCGGTGACCCGGGACGCCACCCCCGAGACGTAGACGTGGTGGCGGCGGGCCCGCGCCAGCCACCACGCCACCCGCGCGTTGATGACCTGGAATCCAGTGCGCCCGCCAACCCGGATCGCCAGGGGCGCGAGCACGAGTAGCCCGATTACGGCGGTGATCAGTGCGGCCAGGGCGGAGACCGGCAGCATCGCTGCGGACAGCACCATGACCAGGAACGCGGCGATTGTGCCGGCCGGGCCGAGCCCGAACAACCCGGCCCCGCGTCCGAGGCGCCAGTTGCCGTAGGTGCGCTGCTGCTGCTCGCCAGCTCGTTCCCGTACCTCGGTGCTCATGCGCCCTCACCGCCAACCGCTCCGGACGCCGTCCCGCCGACCTTGCGCACGGTGCCGGGCCCCGCCTGTGCTGTTGTGACCGCGAGCCCGGCCGGTCCGGCCGCCGACGTGGCGGCTCCTGCCGCACCCGTCGTCTGCGCCGTGCTGGCTGCCGTCTGGGCTGTCGTGGCCGTCGAACTCCCGGACCCTGCCGGCACCGGGGCCGCCGTGCCGGTCCTCGCGCCTTCACCGGAGGGGCGGGGCGCTGGCATCGGGGCAGACGGGGTGGCACCGCCGGGCCTGCCGGGGTCACTGCCACCGGAGCGCGCCCCGGGCCCGCCGCCGCTTGCACCGCTACTGGCGTTGAGCCGGATCGCACCCGAGGCGATCTGTCCGGCTGCGGAGGTCGCTGCCATCGCCGCACTCCCGGAGCCGCCGGAGGACAGCACCGACACCGCCGGGGCGATCAGCCGCATGAGGGCAGGCAACGCCACGATGGCCATGCAGAACATCACCAGGCCGGTGAGCAGCGTCGTGAGGTCCTGGGCCTTGCCGAGCATCCAGAAGACCGCCGCGTAGATCGTGGCCGCCGCAGGCTTGTAGAGCACCAGGGCGAGCAGCCACGTCAGGTACCGGTCCCGGATCGCACGGCCGGACCCGGCGATGCCCGACGCGGCAGCCAGCGGGAGCAGCCCGGCCAGCAGCACCAAGCCGGCGCCCCGGGCCAGCAGCAGCAGCAACTGCACCATGGTGGCCAGGAACATCATGATCGAGATGCCGATCACCATCAGCGCGGATAGCCCATTGGTGGCGGCGGCTGGCGCGAAGGCACGCAGCCGGGCACCGAGGTCACCGTCGGCGGAGGCCTGGAGGATCCAGTCGGAGTAGGCGTCGCCGATGCCGATCAGCAGTTGCACGGCGGGCACGCCAGCGCCGGCGAGCACGACCATGGTCACCAGGCCCTTGGTCAGGGTGCCAGCGTCGCGGCCGTTGCGTTCCCAGGCGAGCCGGATCGCCCCGACGAGCACCGCGCCCACCGCGAGCGCGGCTACCGCCCAGTTGGTGTAGGCGCTCAGGTAGTCGACGGTGCCGTCGCAGACGAGCTTCCCGGATGCGTCGGTGTGGCAGGAGCCCTGGGAAACCTTGGGCGTAGGGATGGACAACCAGCCGGCGACCAAGGCCTTGAGCATCTCCGCAGCGGCCTCGGATGCCTGCTCGGACAGTTCGTCGAGGAACCGGCCGGCGGTGGTGTCGAGGACGTGACCTGGGACGCAGACGGGGTTGACGATGGGGCAGTCGTCCGGCACTACCGCGGCCCCCACTCGACGACCCCGGCGAGGTCACTGGTGACGCGGTTGATGGAGACCCACGCCCCGCCGGGCGGGGCTTGCATGCGCCAGTCGCCGTCACGCCAGAGCAGCGTCAGCGACAGCACGTGGTAGCGGGGGGTGCCGGCCGACGGTGCGCGCAGCACCAGCCCAATGACGGCGGTGTCCGGCGTGTAGGACTGGTAGGTGAAGCCGGCGATCTGGCTCAGCGAGCCAGGGTCGGCGGGGCCACTGTCACTGGCGCGGTACTCGGCGACGAGGCGGTCTCGGTCGGCGCTCGGTACGAATTGGCTTTCGATGGTGGGCTGCCAGTAGGCGGGCCCGAGGGTGTGGCTGGCTCTGGTCATGAGCTGGGCGGCAGCGACTAGAGCACCTTCCGGGGTGTGGGCGTACCCAGACGCGGTGGTCTCGGTGATCCGCTTCGGACCTGCGGTGGCGCTGACCGGCACGGCGGACGCGCCGACGAGTTCCCAGCGCACGTCGGCCGGTGGAGACGTCGGTACGGCCGTGGGCAGCTCCTGTTCGGTACTGCTGTCGGCCGGAGCGGGCGCTGTCGTCGGCGTGCCGGTGGTCGTACCGCCGCCGCCCCTGTCGTCGTCACCCTTGGGTAGCAGTGCGACCAGCAGACCCGCCGCGAGGATAAGCACCACCAGCACGGCGGCGGCGATGAATCCGGGCCGCGTCCATGGCGGTCGCTGGGTGAAGTCAGGCTGTGACATGAGGGGCCTCCCCGAGCTAGACGATCAGGGCGCCGACGATGGTGGATGCGCTGCCGATCAGGATGCAGGCGGCGAACACCCAGCCGAGTTGGGCGACGTTGGTGTCGTCACCGCGGCGGTGCGCGATGGCCATCTTCGCGGCGCTGTAGATGATCCCTCCGACGCACGCGGCGGTGGCGAGCCACGCGATCCACTGGAGGATCTCTAGCACGTTGCTCTGCACCACTCCGGGGGGTGCCACGCCGCCGCCTGGGTTCGGGACCCCACCGGGGGGAGGGGTGGGGGCTGCCAGGTACAGCCCGATGCGAGCGGGTAGGTCTGCGAGCGTCATCGGTTCACTTTCGTGTTGATCTTTTGTGCGAGGGCGTGGCGGAGTGTTTCGACGTCGGGGGGTGTGCCGACGTCGCGGGGGTCGTCGGCGGCCAGGAGGGCGTCGATCCAGCCGACGCGCCACACCTGCGGCGCCCAGCCGCCGAGCAGGTGTAGTCGTTCGGTGGCGATGCGTGGGGGGCGCCGTGGGGAGGCCGCGACGGCGACCACGCCGAGCACGGTGGTTGTGCCGGATATGCCGGCGCGGCGACGCCATTGCTCGATTGCTCCGGTGGCCGCCCAGGTGCCGTGGGCGGACAGGCGGCACACCAGCACCACCTGGGCGGGCGGCATCGCCGGCGTCGTCAGCGGCCACGTCCGACCGAAGTCGACTCCGAAGCCGGCCAGCCGCGCCAGGGTGCTCGTGCCCGCTCCACCGTGGCATCCGACCCACCAGATCGGCGGCCATCCACTCAGGAGGACATTCTCCGGAATCGCCGAGGACGGAAGGTGGGGTGCGCTCCCAAGGCGCGTGCGGTGCGCGGTAACAGTCGTTGCCTTCACCGGCGTTCCCGCCGCGCGCAGATGCTCCCCGCCATCTGATGCCTCCCCCGTGTAACAAGGTCACCGACGAGTAGCCGACAGTAGCACCGCGTTTCTCAATGGATCTATGGTGATTGCTCTGCCGCGACAAGGACGCGAATGAAAGTACGGGGGAGGCGTCATATGGCACGCAGAGCAGCCACATCCGCGCGCATCACAGACGGTGGATGGCAGGTTCGGGCGGCGTTGGCTGCTGTGGGTGCGGCGGTGGCGTTGACGGGGTGCGGCACGGCGGCAGGGCCGGGCACACCGGCACCGGATGTCAGCGGCCCGGTGTATCCGACCGTCAGCGCGGTCGAGGTGTCGCCGACGTCGTCCCGTGAGGCACCGGGCAGCGACGACCACGGCGACGAGCAGGCGCCGGCCGCGCTGCCGCCGGCCGCTCAGGCGCCGAGGGTGGTGGAGGCGTTCGCGGTGGCATGGGCACGTTCGGATCTGCCGGCGGATGTGTGGTGGAAGCGGGTCGCGCCGCACTGCGAGGACGGCTTTGCCCATGCGCTGCGTACCGTTGACCCGGCGCAGGTTCCGGCGACCCAGGTGACGGGCCGCCCGGCGGCGAAGCAGCCGCCGAAGAACGGGGCGGCGGTGTACGAGGTGCCCACCGATGCCGGCACGTTGACCGTCACCCTCGCCGCCGTGGCCGGGCGTTGGGTGGTCATCGGTAACGACTTCGTTCGGGCGGTTCGGTGACGCGGCGACCGGTCGCGTTGATCGTGGCGGTGGCCGCCGTGGTCATGCTGGTGTGCGGCGGGACGGTGGGCCTGCCGTTGATGTTGTTCGGCCTGGCGCAGGCTGAGGCGGCGGCGTGCGAGGTGCCGTCGCTACCTGGTGCCTCACCGGTGCCGGGCGGTGGCAGGTGGGACAGTGCCCAGAGCACGCACGCGGCGACGATCGTGGCGGTTGGACGCCAGCGTCAGGTGCCGCCCCGTGGGTACGTCATTGCGCTGGCCACCGCGATGCAGGAGTCCACCCTGCGCAACTTGGCCAACGCGACGGTGCCTGAGTCGCTGTCGCTGCCGCACGAGGGTGTGGGCCGTGATCACGACTCGGTCGGGCTGTTCCAGCAGCGTCCGGGGTGGGGCAGTGTGCGGGAGCGGATGACGCCCAGCTACGCGGCCGGGAAGTTCTACGAGGCGCTGGTGCGTGTCGACGGGTGGCAGCGGATGCGGCTGACCGATGCCGCGCAGGCGGTGCAGCGTTCGGGCCTGCCGGAGGCGTACCAGAAGTGGGAGCCTGACGCGGAGCAGCTTGCCGCGCGGGTGCTCGGTCTGCCGAGCATCGACGACATCGGCGGTGGTGCGCCGACGGCCCCGTGCGGCGTTGACGACCTGGGCCCGGTCCCGGTCGGCCCGGGCGGTTGGGTGCAGCCGCTACGGGCGATGGTCACCAGCCCGTTCGGGCAACGCAACGGCCGCCTGCACGCCGGCGTCGACATGTCGACCTCAGACGTGCGGGGTGACCCGATCCGCGCCGCGTCGGCCGGGGTCGTGGAGCAGGTCAAGTGCGACTGGCACACCACCTGCAACCGCGACGGGCACACCGGCGCGCGCGGTTGCGGCTGGTACGTCGACATCCGCCACGCCGGCAACGTCGTGACCCGCTACTGCCACATGATCGAGCCGCCCGAGGTGTCCATCGGTCAGCGCGTCGCGGCCGGAGCGGTCATCGGACACGTCGGTAACAGCGGCGGTAGCTCCGGGCCGCACCTGCACTTCGAGGTGCACGTCGACGTGCGTCCTGGTCCGTATAACGCCAACAGCAGCAACGCGGTCGACCCGGAAGCCTGGATGCGGGCCCGCGGCGTGCCGCTCGGGACCAGGTCGTGACCGGCGCCCACAAGATGACGGCCTCCCCCGCCGAAGCTGGAGAGGCCGTCATCGTGACGTGGGCGTGGCCGTTACGTCTGCGCCGGGACCTCGGCCGGCGCCACCAGCTCGTCCGGCTGACCCTGCGCGGGCTGCGCCTGCCGGGGTGCGCGGCGTCGCCTGGACGTGGTCGACGACTCCGGCGCGTCCAGGCCGAGCTTGGCCAGTTCCTCGGCGCTCCAGCCGCCGGCGACGGCGTCGGCGTATCGGGCAGCGTATCGGGCGTTGGCCTCGCGCAGCGCGTCGACGAGCTGGTCGCGGTCGTGCCGGGCGGTAGCGGCCTCGCCGACCAGGGCCGCGCGCTCGCGCAGCAGTTGCAGCGCGGCCTTCTCGGTCTCGGTACGGATGGCCTTGGCGGACTGGTCGGCCATGGGATCCTCCCCCTGGATGCTCCGGTCTGGTGGCTGTGGACGCCGAGCCTAGCGGTCAAGATCGATCCACGTGGGCCCGACCTTGTGGCACCGCTGGTGACCGCCGGAGACGCCGGCAGCGCTCGACGAGGACGTCGACCAGGAGCACGGACGTGCCACCGGCACGTCGCACAGCGCCGCGCCGCGTCGACGACGGCGGACGCTGGCGACCGGCCGCGTCGGGTCACCACAAGGCCGTCTCGTGGTGCGCGCCGCCAGGTGTGCTCGCGTGCGCGACCACACGGCCAGATCGCGCACGCGCGATCCACCAGCGCTGCCGGAGCAAGTTGGAATAAAAGTCTGACTTTTGGTCAGACGGGCCGCGTAGCGGCCGGGCAGATCAGGGCGGCGTCGGCCCGCCGGGAGGGTGGTCGACGTGGCTGAGTCGCCGCAGGTCGGTGTGGTCCGGTTCGGTGCCAGCGAGCGCCGGAGACGTGCCCACAACGACGATGATCCGCGCGTGCACCGGGTGACCGTGCGGCTGTCCGAGGCGGAGCGGGCGGCGGTCGAGGCGAATGCGGCGGCGGCCCGGATGGCCACCTCGGCGTACCTGGCGGAGGCCGGTTCGGCGCCGCTCGTGCCCGCCCCAACGGGCCTGGGCGGGGGCGGGGAGACGGGCCCGTTGCTGGTCGAGCTGATGGGGGTGCACCGGCAGGTGCGGGGCGCGGCGACCAACCTCAACCAGGCGGTAGCGCGGCTGCACTCCACCGGGGAACCAGCCGGGGACCTGGCCGCCACGGCGGCGTACCTGGCACGGATCGCGGCCCGCGTCGACGACCTCGTCACCGCGATCGCCGCCGCCCAAACCGGCCGACGCTGATGATCCCGAAGGTCACCTACGGCGCCCGGGTCCGGGGCCTGCTGGAGTACCTGTTTGGCCCAGGGAAGGCCGAGGAACACGTCAACCCGCACCTGGTCGCCGGGTACGACGACATGGCGCTGCTGACTCCCAGCCGGCACGACCGCGACGGCGAGCGATGGTCGCTGGACGAGCTGGCGGCGCGGCTGGACGCGCCGCAGATCGCCGCCGGCGAGCGCGGAGTGAAGCAGTACGTGTGGCAGTGCTCGCTGAGCATGCCGGCCCACGAGGGCCAGCTCGACGACGCGACGTGGGGCCGCATCGCGGGCCGGTTCGTGGCCGAGATGGGCTTCACCGGCGACGCGGAGCGGGCCGGGTGCCGGTGGATCGCGGTGCGGCACGGACTGTCGGCGCGCGGCAACGACCACGTGCACCTGGTCGTCACCCTCGCCACCGAGGACGGGGCGCCGGTGTGGCTGCGGCAGGACAAGCGGCGTAGCCAGCAGGTCGCCGACCTCATCGAGGACGAGTTCGGGTTGGGCAAGTGGACACCCGGTCGGGCCGGGGCGACCCGGCGTCCGGAGCTGACCCGGCCCGAGGTCGAGCGGGCCCGGCGCGTCGACCAGGCGCCGGACCGGGAGTTGCTGCGCCGCCAGGTCCGGGCCGCGCTCGCCGGCGCCACCAGCGAAGCCGAGTGGGTCGCGCGAATGAAGGGTGCCGGCCTCTTGGTCGCTGCGCGCACCGCGGCGACGGACCGGGACCAGGTGGTCGGATACGCCGTGGCGCTACGGTCGACCGGTGCCGGTAAGCCACGCTGGTATGCCGGGCGCAGCCTGGACGGCGACCTGAGCCTGCCCCAGATCCGCAAGCGGTGGCCCGACGCGCCGCCAGCGCCGGCAGTGCAGTGGAAGACGGCGGATTCTGCGGAATCGACGACGCTGCGCGGTGAGGACCGGATGGCGGTGTGGCGGTCGTCGGCCGCCGCCCTGGAGGCGATCAGCGGGCGGCTGGCTGGCGTCGCGCCGGGCTCGCCGCAGTGGCCGGTGGTGGCCCGCGCCAGCGCCGACCTGCTGGCGCGGGTCGCGGCGGCCACCGAGCCATCGGGGCGGGGTCCGGTGACGCGGGCGGCTGACGCACTGGCCCGCGCGGCGGCACCACCGCGTCGCGCACCGGCGCCGGCGGCGTCGACGATCGCCGCCGAGCTGGGCCGGGTCGCCGACGCGCTGATGGTCACCGGACCCGCCCGCGACGGCGGTGAGGCGGCGGTGCTGCTCGCCGTGGTCGTGCAGGCGGCCCGGCTGGTGGTGGCATTGGCCGAGCTGCGCGCGGCCGAGCAGCAGGCACACGCGGCCGGCGCGGCGGCCAGGGCAGCGGCGCACCTGATGCCGCTGCTCGCGCAGGGCGCGGTGCACGTCGAGCGAGACGTTCCAGGCCCGCGCGTCGGGCGCGAGGAGCCGGACGCGGCACGGGCACGGGCCCGTGTCGACCCGGCGGTGGATCAGCAGACGCAGCGATGAGGGACGGGGAGAGGTAGTGGCCGACAACGAGATGGCCGAGATCCACCAGCGGGCCACCGCGGCGATGACCGCCGCGATTCAGGCTGCCGGCCAGCTGGCTCAGGTGCTGATCGACGCCCGGATCGCGCAGCTGCAACGCGCCGCGCGGGCCAGCGAGGAGCAGGCCCGGCAGATCCGTGCGCAGGCTCGCGCGGCACAGCAGGCCGACGCGGCGGTGTGGCGGCCGGCGATGCGCCCGGGGTGGTGGCGTACCGCGGGGACGGAGGACATCGCTCGGGTGTGGCGGGCTGCGTCGACGTGGCAGCACGTAGATCCCCGGGCGCAGCAGGCCCGGCAGACGGTCGTCGGCCAGCTCGCCAAGAGGGCGGGCCGGGCGGCCGAGAAGCCTGAGCCGGTGCGCGAGCCGGACGACATTGAGGTGCTGTCCGACGCCGTTGACCGGGCGGTGCGCGAGGCCACGGACCGGTCGCGGCGGCCGGCGATGTCCGCCGAGGCGGTGCGGGACAGGCAGGAGCGGATGGCCGCTGAGGTACGCCGGGCGTGGCCGTCTGGGCAGCGGGCCGAGCGGGTGCTCGGGTGCGAGGCGTGGGGTGCGCTGGCGTACACGCTGGACCAGGCGCAGCAAGCTGGCCACGACCTGCAGCAGCTTCTTCGCGGTGTGCCCAGCTTTGTGGACCGGGCCCGGACCCCAGGGGCCTTTGCGTGTCGGGTGGTGCAGGACCAGCTCGATGGGCGAATCGACCTCGGCACGGTACGTAGGGACCTGGGTAAGGGCGACGTCGAGATCGTGCAGGACGGTCCGTTCAGCCCGGAGACTCCCTCCACCGCGGCGAACACTGAGCCTGCGGCCAGGGTCGCGCTGGGCTTCCCCGTGTCTACTCAAGCGGCTGTAGCCGACGCCGTTGCCGACACCGACGTGGGCAAGGCCAGCCAGGGCCACAACGGGCCCATCCTGTCCCGACGGGCCGCGCCGGGACAGGATGGGCCCGCGCGGTGATGATGCCGTGGAACCGGTGGGGCGATGCTGGCGGCGGTGATCAAAGTAGTCCGGTTCCGCCTGTAATCCTTGTTCGCCCACCGCCACGAGTAGTTAGTGAGACTGAGGGGGTCGGGTGGGCGCTGGTCAGGATGAGCACGCTGTTTTTGCGCGGGTGTACTCGTCGAGCTATCACCTGGTGCTGCGCTACTGCTATCGGCGGACCGGTGACATGGAGTCTGCACGGGAGCTGACGCAGGAGACGTTCGTCGTGGCGTGGCGTCGGCACCGAGACGCACCCGAGTCGACTATGCCGTGGCTGTATGGGATCGCCCGTCGAGTACTGGCTGATCATTGGCGTGCTCGGCGGGTTCGGCCGGTGACCGTACCGATGACCGAGACCTTCGATGTGATGGTGGACGACGGGGGATTCGCGGCTGTCGGCCTGGCGCAGGATGTGCGACGAGCGTTTGCCGGGCTGTCGGAATCCGACCGCGAAGTGTTGCGTCTGGTGACGTGGGAGGACCTCGACTTGTCAGCGGCGGCTCGAGTTCTCGGGTGTAGTCGACCCGCAGCTGCGGTTCGGTTGTTCCGGGCTCGGCAGCGACTGGCTCGCCTGATGGACGACCCGCCGGTGGTGCGGACCCGAAAAGCCCCGGCAACAGTGCGTGGAGGCGTGAGATGAAGATCGACAAGAACATGCTCAAGCAGGTTGACCCGGCTCGGGATGTCGACGACTGGCCAGTAGCACCACATGTCGACTGGTCAGCCATGGCGCGCAACTCGCCGCCGGCTTCCATTCGGAGGCAGTGGACGCGTCGGGCTGTGTTGGGTGCGGTGGCCGCGAGCGCCACGGCGATCGCGGGAGCCTTGGTCGTGCAGGTCGTCGGCCCGGCTAAACCGGTGTTGGCCGTAACCCCCCCGCCGCTTCATCTGCAGTACGACAAAGACGCGCCAGCAGCCAGCGACGCCCTGTTGAAACTAGCCTCCGCGGTTCAGGCAGGGCCGGCTGTCAACGAACAGCGTAGCGGCCGGTTCAGCTTCGTGCGCGTCGGGCAGTGGTCTCTGGACATGTCCTCCTCCGCTAAGGACGGAACGGCGGTGGCGGTGGTGCCGCAGGTGATCTCGACCTGGCGTGCCTTGGACGGATCCGGCAAGGTCGTTACCGCCTCCCTTCATCGGTCCGACGTCGGCGATAAGCCGGATGCACAGGCGTTGATGACGGCGGCAACACGAGGTGGGACCCAGGTCAGCACCTACGCGGCAGGGCAGCTAGCGGCGGTCATCGCCGATCCGATACCGCACGACGTCGACGCCCTGGCTAAAGCACTGTATGCCCATCAGCCTCAGGACAAGGGTGCCCAGTCAGCAGTGCGAGCGATCGCAGATTTGTACCGCGCAGCGGCGGTTGATCGTGACGTGCGGGTTGCGGCACTGAGGTTCCTCGCCCGTACCGACGGAGTGCTCCTGCGCGGTGAGATCACCGATAGGCTCGGTCGCCGTGGCCTTGCTGTGAGCGTTGACTCTAAGACCGGAGAGACCCGTGACCTGCTGGTTTTCGATCAGCGCACCGGTTTGCTCCTTGCCCATGAGTCGATGTTCCTGAAGCGACCCGAGAAACTTCCAGTCAAGGTGCCGGCGGTGTTCTCCTACGTGCTCTATCTAGAACAGGATAGACGGACCGATATGACCTGATGGTTGGCACATCACCCCGACAGACCCGACACGCGCGCGCGTTTGGCCGGTGTCCGAACCAGCCCCTCAGAAAACCCCCGGAAACTCGCGGCATCGCACGCTCGATGGTGCTCCATCGTCTCGCGCGCCGCCGGGCAGTCCGGGCGGCGCTCCGGGTCGTGCGCGAAGAACCGCAGGCCGCCCGAAGACACCTTGGCGTGCACGGGGTGGTCGCACTGTTGGCAGCACAGACGCACACGCGGCCGCCGTCGGTGGATCTCCGACCACACCCATCCGCACCCGAGGTCATCGAGCGTGGCGTCCACCCGGCCGCGGTCGGCGTGCAGCGCGACGAACGTCACCGGCCCACCTCCACCGTCGCCCCCATAAGCCAAGACCATGGTCCATGTTGGCGGGCGGGACCAGTCATCCAAGCGCCCGACCAAATGAAACCGCATCAAGATCAAGTATTTGTGGTCCTGGGTCAGCTACCCAAGCGTGGGGCCTGTTCGGAGGGGAGCGGCCAGAGGACCAGACAGAAATCCTGGCCCGAGCGAAGAACCCCGCCGCCGGCACTGAACCGGCGGTGACGGCCGCCCAGGCGTTTCCGGTCTCGACCCGCGATGCGGTGGCGGCGGCGCAGTCCGGCAGCGACACAGCCAGCCAGGCGCCTGCGGTGACACCGGCACCGCCGCGGTCGCCTTCGGCGGGCGTGACCGCCGAAGCTCCGGGCCGGTAGAGGTCACGCCTGCGCGGTCAGCGTCCGACGTCGCCCTACGCGGCGGCGGGACGCTCCCGCCGGGCAACCTGAGCCAGCGCGCGGTCGCCTTCGGCGGGCCGCACGGTGATCGGCTCGTCGCCAGCGGCGTCGAGCGTGGCGTAGTGCGCCTCCACGATCTCCCGCACGGAAATCTTGTGCGCCCGTTCGCCTCTACCCGCTGACCGCACCAGAACCTCTACGAAGCCGAGTAGTTCTGGTGCGGTCAGCGGGCATACGGCATTCAAGATCGGCAACGAGACAGCCAGCCGCGGAGCCGTCACTGTTGCACCTGGCGCTGCTGTCTGGCAGGCCGGAGAGGGGCCTCCCGCCCGCCATCGACCGTAGGAAGTTGGACGGCGGGCGGGAGCCCGTACCGATCGGAGAATGACACATGCTCGGCCTCGATGACCAGCACGGATGGCTGGCAGCCGTCCTGCTGATCGCTCTTCCCACCGCGGTGGTGTCCCTCGGCGTTGTCCTGGTGGCGGTGCTGGCACTGGCCGCCCGCCAACCGCGGACCCGCCGCCACTGCATCGACGTCCTCGCCCAGCTCACCCGGTATGTCGGTGCGCTGCGGAGCAAGCGGTGAGCGTCGTCTCGCCGGTGCCGCCGGGCCGCCCCAGGGCGGCCCGGCCGCCCAGGGCGGTCATCAACGACCGGCTGCTCAGCGCCTGCGATGGGCCCGAGGGAAGCACCCTCCTCCACGAGGAGGTCCGGCAGAACCTGGAGCACCTCTGGCAGTACGGCGGCAACCGCGATGGCAGGACTCCCGGGCGCCGCCCCGATTGGATCTTCATCCGGCAGGACTTCCTGCTGCAGCAGCCCGGCACCGACCACGCGCCGGGCCTGGCTCGCCTGGTACCCGCCAGAGGGCTGCCGCTTCGCCTGGAGCTGCTCATGCTCTTCGACGCGCAGTGTCGGTACGGCCTCGGGGAGCGGGTCCGCGTCGACCGCACGTTCGAGGACATGGAGGCGAGCGCGCCGATCAAGAGCTGGCAGAAGGTGGTGCTCTCCGACACCAGCTCCGACTACCGGGAAGCCGGTGCACTGCGGGGGCGGCAGATCAAGGAAGCACTGCGGGTGCTCGACAAGCAGCACCTGGTGGATATCGGCCCGGACAAGAGCCGGCCTGGCCGGCGGGATCTCAACCGGATCACGCTGTTGTCGGAGGCCAGCACTCCGGTCAGTCGGCCCAAGTACACGGTGCCGGAGGGTGGCGTGTACGTCTCGCGTCACTTCTTCACCAGCCTCTGGGTATTCGCGCTCACGAACACCGAGATCGCCGTGTTCCTCGCCCTCTCAGCCCGACGGGCGGCCTTCCCCCTTGCTCACACCGGAGGCGGTGTGTTCGTGGTGCAGGAACACCGCCGTCAGTTCGGGTTGAAGGACAACACCTGGCGCAGCGCACGTGAGCTGCACACCTACGGCCTGGTGGACCGCGTCCACGACACGGAGCGCGATACCCAGACCGGCAGGATCACCGACTACGGCAACCGCTGGAAGAAGCACGAGGTCATGCCGACGCGCTTCACCATCATCGACTCCGCGCTGGAGCAGCCGGCCGTACCTACCATCGACCGAGTCCTGAACAACCCCACCCCCGAGGACCAGTGGAGGCAGTGGTTCGGCTGAGCACCCTCGGCGGCCTCGGGTTGGCCGGTGACTAACGACCTTGCGAAACTGGCGCTAAGGGCGGCTCGTCGGGGGCTATCAGTACACTCCGGGCCCGATGATGTCCTCGCCGATACAGCGCGCGACCCCGACGGGCCGGATCACCCACGTCACCCGCCGCCGCCTGGTCGAGGGGTTCGCGGCTATGCCCACGGCACACTGGAGCGGCGACCTCGACGAGCCGGACTTTCTGGCTCGGCTCTACCCGCTGGAGAAGATGCCGAGCAACGACCCGCGCTACGACACCGCCGGTCGCGACATCTTCCAGCACCGTGTGCTCAACCCATGCGACTGGCCCGACGACTGGATCTTCAGGGATGAGCGGTTCGGGCTGGCGGACAACGACGAGGCACTGCTGGCCTTCCTCGTCGAGATGCTGCACCCCGAGGTCCGCACCAACCTTGCCGAGGTCGAACAGCTTCGGGACTTCCTCAACAAGGTGCTGGTTTACGACGGCTACGAGATCGTCCAGGTCGACGCCATCAGCGGCGCTCCGATCTTCGACTACCGCCTGATCGGCTCCGGCGTGCGCGGCTCCATGAAGAACCTCATCTTCGCCGCGCTCGGGCCCAAGCCGGAGATCGTGCTCGACGACGCCGTCAACAACGACCTGCACTTCGTCCGCAACGCCGACAACTGCCTGGTGTACGACCGGCCGTTGGGCGCACACGGCCTGACCTGGGCCGAGCTGACCGACTGGTGGGCCGATCGACAAGGGATGACCGGCGAGCCGGAGCGGGACATCTCACGCAGCCTCTATCGCAGGCTGGACCAGTCGCTCGGCGACAACGACGCCGAACGGCGCATTCTGCGCACCTACGCCGGGCGCTACGTCCGGCTCGGCCCCGACATCCCAGCTCTGATCCCGCAGGTCTACCTGCACTACGACCCATACACCGCGACCGAGCGACGGGCACCCGGCCCGCTCCCACGTCAGCGCATGGACTTCCTGCTGCTCCTGCCTCACCGGGCCCGCGTTGTCATCGAATGCGACGGCAAGCAGCACTACGCCGACGACGACGGCCGCGCCAACCCGCGCCAGTACGCCGACATGATGCGCGCAGATCGCGAACTTCGCCTGAAGGGGTACGAGGTGTACCGTTTCGGCGGTTCCGAGCTCGTCGACGACGATGCCGCACAGCACCTGCTCAGCATGTTCTTCGACCGCCTGCACCAGCGGTACCACTCATGACCGGGACGCAGGCACCAGTCCCGTGTCGGTGTCTTCGCCTACAGTGACACCCGTGCCCGAGGGACGCCACGGTGGATAGCCAGACGAGCAAGGAACTCGCCACCGTGTCGCAGATGCTGGTTCAAGCCGGGAACCAGCACGCGGCGCGGCTGCTATCACTGGCCGAGCAGGCAGAGATCGGGCAATCGCTGCCGTGGGAGCCCGCGCCCGTTCCCGTGGTGCTGCGCGTACATCCCGCGTTCGTCGGCCTGTTTCGGCCGGCGGATCTGCAGGTGATCGCAGCGCAGTTTAATCGTGTTCGGAAGTGGGGGAACGGCGACAATCACCAGGTGAGCATCGCACCCGTGCTCGCCGACCCCTTCGCCCACAACGACTTGGGCAGCGGCACGGACGCCATGCAGCTACGCGACGAGATCGCCGAAGCGTTGTGGCCGGTCAGTGCCACCAAGCTCCCAGACGTCTGCCGGGCGCTCGGGCTCGAAGATGGTGACGTCAACGAGGCGATGGCCAGCAAGCGCGCGTACGTGCGAAGTCGGACCAGCGACTACACCCTGGACCAGCTGTGCCAACTCGGCTCACGTGTCGTCGAGCAGCATTACCGCCCCCGGCTGTGGGGGCTGCTCCAGGTGCATGCCGGCCGGCGTACTGGAGTCGACTCGCCGTTCAAGAATCTCATCTTCGCCGCGGACGGTCCCAAACCGGAATTGGTGCTGACCGACGCGGTGAGCAACACCATCGAGATCAGCAAGAACGGCGAGTTCTGCCTCGTCTACGACCGCGGCCTGGACCCCAGCGGGTTGAGCTGGCGGCAACTGGTCACCTGGTGGACCGAAACCCACGCTGAGCGCGGGACCAGCGAACAGGAGGCGGGTCGGCAGTTGTACCTGCGTCTGCGGCGCTCGCTGGACCGCGACCGCAAGCCCTCGGACCCACCCGGCCCGGAGCGGCAGGTGTTCCGCGCATACGGCGAGCTGCTCAGCGAACACGGCTTTGACCTGCCGGCGCTGATTCCACAGGTCTACCTGCACTACGACCCCTACACCCGGGCCCAGCGGCGTGAGCCGGGACCGCTACCGCGCCAGCGGATGGACTTCCTACTGCTGATGCGCGGCCGTTGGCGGCTCGTCCTCGAGTGCGACGGCAAGCAGCACTACGCCGAGGACGACGGGCGGGCAAGCCCTCGTCGCTACGCCGAGATGGTCGCCGCAGATCGGGAACTCCACCTGGCCGGCTACGAGGTCGTGCGCTTCGGCGGCGCGGAGTTCCAGTCGCAGGAACAGTCCCTGCCGATGCTGCGCCGCTACTTCACACGGTTGTTCATTGCGCACGGCTACCTGCCTGAATCGGGTGCCGCGCCCACCGACTGACGACCCGGGTAGAGGCTTGCGCCGGTGCGTGCAGGCCGGGACGTCACCGTGACTGGACGCGGGCGGCGACCACGGCACCCAGGAGCGTGAGGACGTGTCGCGTCGGTGTGGGTCAACGCTCGGGTACGTGGGCGTGGTCGTGGTGGGCAACCCGGTGGGTAGTGACAGGGGCGGGGGAGACGGGCGCCGGCGTCACCGTGCTGGTCGGCGGCACGAACGCCGTGGCGGCGACCGCAGCCGTGTCGGCGGACCGTGTGCCGGGCCCACGCTGGTGATCCGTTCGCCGGGGGGTGAGCTTGTCCCAGACGAGGTGGGTCAGGCCGTCGCGGAACGCCTGATCGCCGTGCAGTTCGGCGAGGCGTGCCACGTCAGCGGGGTTATCGAGCTGGCTGATGGCGGTGGTCATCGCGGCGGCGAACGCTGCAGTGAAGGCGGTCTTGTCGCTGGCGTGCGCGGCGGCCTGGACGTCTCCGGCGCGTAGGGCTTGCCGCGTGCAGGCGTCGAGCAGCGCCCGATCCGCTGGCGTGGTGGCCGCGACGATGGCGGCCGGTGTCAGTGGGCTGGCCGGGCTGGGGCCGGGCCGGTCTGCGCTGGCGTCGACCGGGACCGTGCCGGCTGCTGGTGTCTGCGTGGCCCGGATGGTGTCGTGGACGGCCTGGCGGGCGGCGTTGAACAGGCTCGCTCGCCAATCGGGGTTGTCGCACTTGAGGAAGATCGCCACGGACAGGTTGGGCTCGTTCGGGTCGCCGAGCATGGCGGTGAGCGCCTTGTCGAAGGTGGCGGCGAACGCGGCGACGTCGTCGTGGGCGCGGGCGGCGGCTTGTAGCGTGCCGGCGTTGGCGACGCGGTCGATTCGGGTGGCCAGCCAGGCGCGTTCGTCGGTGGTGAGGCTGTCGCGTACCTGGTCGGGCATCCAGGTGTCGTCGAGGGTGACCGGTACGGCGGGTGCGCTGGCGGTGTTGACCGGCACGGAGTCGAGGTCGGCGATCGCGTCGACGGCGGCGGAGACGGCCCGCATTCGGCGCCGGGTGTCGACGAGTTCGTCGTGGCGGGCGAAGGGCTGGCCGAGTTGGGTGCGGGCCCGTTCGATCTCTTCCCGTTGGCTGGCGATGTTGGCGACGAGCTGGCCGCGTCGGGACTCCAGGGCGGCGAGGTGGTGTTCGAGGCGGCGGATGAGGCCGGTGGCGTCGCCGGTGGTGGCGTCGGTCAGCGACATTTTGGTGCTCATGCCGGAGTCGCCGTTGACGGTGAGGGAGACCAGAACCCCGTCGCGGCCGTTCCAGATGGTGGCGGTGACGTCGAAGCCGCCCAGCTTGGCCAGCGGCACCTGGTCGCGTTGCTCGGTGGAGCCGAGGCCGGCGGATGCGGCGGTGATGGCGTGTTGCAGTGCGCGGCCGGCGTCGGGACGCTTGTCGAGGTGGTGGCCGGCGACGGTCATGCGGAACTTCTCACCGCGGATGTCCTGTCGCTGGGCGATCGTCTGGTCCAGGGCCTCGATGCGCCGCTCGTCGACGGCGATCCACTGGTGCAGCTCCCGGATCTGCTTCTCCAGGGCGGCGTGGGTGTTGTGGTGGGATCGGTTGGCCCGTTCCAGCCGGGCCAGCTCCATCCCCAGCTCTTCCTTCTCGATGAGCAGCGGGTTGCCGGTGGCGATCGCCTTGATCTGGTGGGCCTGAAGGGTCTCGTCGGAGACGTCCTCAATCTCCCTGGCCACGGTGCCGCGCATCATCTGGTCGATGAAGCCGCCCTTGCGGGCGACGGTCTGCCAGGAGAAGGCGTCGAAGGAGCCGGTGACGACGTACCGGTAGATGCTGACCTCGGCGTTCTGGTTGCCCTGGCGCATGATCCGGCCGTCTCGCTGGGTGATGTCGGCCGGCCGCCACGGGCAGTCGAGGTGGTGCAGGGCGACGGCCCGGTTCTGGATGTTGGTGCCGGTGCCCATCCGGCCGGTCGATCCGATGATCACTGACACCTCGCCGTTGCGGCAGGCGGCGAACAGGTTGGCCTTCTCTTTGTCGCTGTTGGCCTCGTGGATGAACCTGACGGCCTCGCGGGGCATCCCCAGCTCGACGAGCCGGCCACGCAGTGCCTCGTACGCCGTCCACCGTTGCGGGTCCTTCGGTTTCGGGGTGCCCAGGTCGCAGAACACGATCTGCAGCGCGCCCGGCGTCGGATGCTCGACCGGGTTCTCGGCGTCCGGGTCGACCAGGTAGCGGGTCTCGCGGTGCGCCTGCCAGATCTCGGCGATGTTGCGGGCCGCCACGTCGATCTTCCCCGGCGTGTTCTGGGCCGCGCCGAGCAGCCGCAGGTCCAGCGACGCGGCCCGCGCCTCGCCGGAGATCTTCAGGATGTTGTCGATGTCCCGGTCGCGGGGGTTGTTGCGGCACCACTCGACCCGGTCGTCGAGGGAGGCGATGAAGTCGACCAGCTCGGGCGCCGGGTCGATGCTGATGACGTGCGGGGCCCGGTGCCCGTCGGCGTTGACGGTCAGCAGCGGGGTGGGCAGTTGCAGGTCTTCGGGGGTGCGGATGTCGCCGAAGGTGCGCAGCATCAGCGACAGCTCGGCGGCGTTGGTGTACTTCGCCAGCCGAGACTTGGTCTGGAAGCCGCTGCCGGTGGGTGAGATCTCCACCGACGTGACGACCTTGCCGAACACCGACGCCCAGGTGTCGAAGTCCATGGTGCCGGTGGCTTCGAGCAGGTCCGGGCGCAGATGCCGGGTGACGACGTACAGCTCACGCACCGAGTTGGCGATCGGGGTGGCGGTGGCCCCGCACACGACCCGCTGGCCGTAGCGGCGACGCAGGAAGTCGAGCTTGGCCCGGAAGTCGATCGCCCGGTCGGAGCCGTCGTTGCTGGCGTCGACGATGCTGGAGGTGATCGTGTCGTTCTTCAGGTCGTGCCACTCGTCGCGGAAGACGAAGTCGACGCCGGTCTGGTCGAACGTCACGCCGGGGTCGGTCGGCTTGTCGAACTTCTCCTTGATCTTCTCCTCTTTGCGGATCAGGGAGCCTTGCAGTCGCTTGACGGCGGCGTTGCGGTCGGGGTCTTCGCCGTTGGCGACGGCCTGCGCGTGCGCTCGTTCGATCTTGTTGCGGAGGTCCTTCAGCTCACCGTCGAGGAAGCGGCGCTGCTCGGCGTCGGACAGCCGCAGCGTCTCGAAGAAGCTGGCGGCCATGATGACGGTGTCCCAGTTGCCGGTGGCGCAGCGGGCCACGAAGCGTTGCCGGCGGGCGGCGCTGGTGTCGTCCTGCCCGGCGGCTAGGACCCGGGCCTGCGGGTAGATCTGGAGGAACTCCCGGGAGAACTGTTCGAGCAGGTGCGTCGGCACGACGATGGCGGGCTTGTTGACCAGCCCGAGGCGTTTGAGTTCCATCGCGCCGATCGCCATCACGGCGGTCTTGCCGGCGCCGACGCAGTGGAACAGGCCGACCCCGGGTTCGTTGACGATCCGGGTGACCGCCTCGATCTGGTGCGGGCGGGGCTTGAACTCCACCGAGATGCCGGGCAGGCTGCGCCGCGCCCCGACGTAGGAGCGGGGCACGTGGGCGTTGAACATCCGGTTGTAGGTGGCCGCGATGCGGGCGGCCCGCTCCGGTTCCTCCCACACCCAGGCTTCGAACCGTTCCTCCAGCTCGACAGCCTTGGCCTGCGCGGCGGCGCTCGCCTCCACATCGAGCGCCCGCTTGCCCTTCTCGACCTCGTAGAAGACCCGGATCGGGGTCTTGGTCAACAAGCGCTGCGCCAACTCGGGCGCGGACATGCCGGGGGTGCCCCAGGTCGAGCAGGCGAGCACACCGGTCCGGCTGCCCTTGACCTGCCAGTCTGATCCGCCGGGGTGCGTCACCCTCAGCCGCGGATCGCGCAGGATCTCCTGGAGGAACGCCTGCACCTCGGTGTAGTCGATGAACGGGGCGCCGAAGGACACCATGATCTCGCCGGGGCCGACGTCGCGGGGCAGGACCCGTTGCAGGGCACGGACGTTGACCTCGAACCTCGGGTCGTCCTCGACGGCGACGAGCGCCTGGTCGAGCTTGGCGCGCACGTTGTCGGACAGGTACGCGGCGGCTTCGACCAGGCCGCCGGTGCCGGGATCGTCGTAGACCAGCTCACCGAGGGCTTCGCGGGCCTCGGGCTCGTCGACGCCGAGAAGCCGGGCGATCTCCGGCAGGATCACCGCGCCGTGGTCGTCGAGGCAGATGGCCAGCGCGTCTTCGGGGCTGTCGGCGCCCAGGCGGGGCGCCCGGGGCAGGATGACCCGCTTGCTGAAGATGTCCGCCTTGGTGGCGGTGCGGGTGTCGTCGTTGAAGTTCTCCAACGCCAACACCGTGGCGGCGTACGGGTCGATGCCGCGGAATCCGCCGAGCTGGGGGTAGTTGCGGTACAGCTTCGGCTGGCCGGTCTCCTCATCGAGGATCGTCTCCAGCTCACCGGTGGCCTTGTTGCGCTGCCGGCGGGTGTAGGTGTCGTAGCGGTTCAGGAAGCCGTACTGCTCGACGTAGGCGTCGTAGAGGGTGTTGAGGCGGATCCGCAGGAACGCCGCTGAGCCGGCCGGTGGGCCGTCGGGGTGTTCGTCGCCGTCGTCGAGTGACGACGATTCCGCTTGCAGCAGCTCGGTCACGGTGTCGCGCAGCAGCAGCAGTGCGCGCAGCTCGTCGGCCTGGGTGGCGGGCACCTTGTGCTCGACGACCTGGCCGTTCTGCACGGTGGTGAAGGTGCCGTCGTCGAGGGCCTCGATGTGGCCCTCTTCGCGGCCGACGGCGGCCAGAACCGCGGCCGGCTCTGCCGGGCCGGCTTCGACGCGCGGGGTGAGGGTCAACCCGGCGAGGCGGGCCTCGTCGACCACGTCGGCCAGGACCCGGGCCAGGTCTGCGGCGGTGTCGCCGCTGCCGGTGACGACCAGGTCGTGCGCGGTGTAGGCGCCCCGGCCGACGGAGAGCTCACCGAGGATCCGGTCGGGCCGGGCGGCGAAGAACTCGTTGACGTGGATGGTGTCGCCGCCGGGAACATCAATCTCTCGGGTCTGCTCCCAGGCCGTGCCCGCCTGCTCCTGGCCGGGCGCACGGCGCCGAAGGATGAGCAGGTCGGTGACGACCTTGGTGCCGGCGGCGTGCTCGTGGGCGTCGGTCGGCAGCCGCACGGCGGCCACCAGGTCCGCCAGGGCCGCCATTTCTCGCCGGGCGGCCGGGTTCGCGGCGTCCATGGTGTAGCGGGAGGTCAGCGCCACCACCAGGCCGCCGGGCCGGGTCAGGTGCAAGCTCTTGATCAGGAAGTGGTTGTGGATCGAGTGCTTGCCCGGGTTGTGTCGCCGGTCGGCCAACGCGAAGTTGCCGAACGGCACGTTGCCGATCGTCAGGTCGAATGTGCCGGCCGGCGCGCGGGTGGCCGCGAACGACTCGGTGCGGATGGTGGCGTGCGGGTAGAGCGCGGCGGCGATCCCGGCCGTGACCGGCTCCACCTCCACCCCCGTCAGTCGGGCGCCGTCGGGTGCCAGGCCGAGGAAGGTGCCCGATCCGCAGCCGGGTTCCAGCACGTCCCCGCCCTCGAACCCGAGGCTGGTGACCGCGTCCCAGATGGCGCGGACATACGCCGCGTCGGTGTAGTGCGCGTTGAGGGTGTTGCGTTCGGCTGCGGCGTACTCCCGTTCGTCGAGCAACTGCCGCAGTTGCTCGCGGGCCGCCGCGAACCGCGCGTGGTCGCGGTGGTCGGTGCGGGCCTCGAACACCCCGGGCACTGCACCCCACCCCGACCATCGGGCCAACACCGCCTGTTCCTCGGCGGTGGCTGTCCGGCCCTCGGCCTGGAGCAGGCGCAGGGTGCGCAGCGCCGCAAGGTTCGCGTTGAGCCGGGCCACCTCGCCGCGAGGGGCCAGGTCCTCCTGGCCCCTCGGGATGAACGACGCCGGGCGGTCCCGGTCGGGCGCCGTGGCTGGCGGTTGCGCCTGCGGCGGCGGGCCCGGCTCGGCCAGCTCAACCGGCGCGGCCGGTTCGGCGGCCGGTGGTTCGGCGGCCGGTGGTTCGGGGTCTAGCTGCGCGCGGGGGGTTCGCTGTCGTCGTTCATCGCGGCTTCCTGCTCCGCGATCTCCTGCCAGCGCGGATCGGTCGGGTCCTCCACTATCGGGATCCAGTCGTCCTGATTCGTCCGCGGCGGCGGGCTCTGCGTCTCCGGCGGGCTGGTCTCGTTGCTCTCCGGGTCGATCAGGATCAGCTCCGGCAGCACCTGTTCCTCGGCCGCCATCCGGGCCTCGTTGAGCCGGCCCAGTTTGTCCAGGTAGCCCTCGCCCGTCGGGTCCGGGCCGGCCAGTTGCCTTGTCAGGTCCTCGATCTGGGCGAGCGCCTGGTCCCCCAAAGTCGAGAAGAAGCTGTTCAGGTCCGTCCCGTCGGCTATCAGCGCCGCGTACCGGTTCGGAAGGTACGTCTGCCAGTGCCTCTGGGCTTGCGCCCCGTACCGGTTCATCCTCTGTTGTCTCCGTCTCTGGCGCTGCTGCGGTCGGCTGGTCGGGGTCAGGGCCGACCGGCGGGCCCGTGGTGGTCGCCGCACCATCGAGGACGGCCGGCACCGGCGCTGGCACCGCCGTCTGCGGAGTCACGGTTGGCCTGGGTGCGGCCGGCGTCGGGTCGACCGGGACACCGAGGCGGCCGGCGGCGTAGGCGGCCAACGGCTCGGCGATCTCGTCCGGTTGCCCGTGCAGCATCGCGCGGATCGACTGGGCGGCAACCTCCCGGCCCGCTGCCGTGGTGAAGGTCCGCACGGCCCAGTCGACCCGGGCGGTGACCACCACCTCCACCAGCGGCCACGTGTCCTTGCCATCTACAGCGGCGGCCAGCACCGGTCCAGGACGTTGCGGGTGCCGGGTCACCGCCGGGTCGAGCACGTGGAAAGCCCGCGCCGCGGACCTGCGCCCGTCGACGCTGCCGTCCTCGTCGACAACCACGACGACGCCGGCCGCCGGATCCGCCTGCGCGGTGAGCGCCGCGACCTGCGGCCCGGTCAAGGCCGGCCCGCACGCGGCCACCGTCAGCGGCGCCCCGTCGCCGCGCTCGGCCAGGACGATGGCCTCCAACGCGGTGCGCGCCACCACCGAGCGGCCGACCCGTTCAGGCTGCTCAGCGAGCCCGAACACCACCTCAGCCGGACGGAACACCGCCGTGGCTGGGCTGTGCAGCACCGGCGCCACGTCCGGCACGCCGGGCGGGGCGTAGCCGGCGAAGCCGACCACCGGCCGCTGCGGATCGCGGTGCTCGCGGATGCCGATCATCACCCGGTTGCGGAACCGGTCGACCAGTTGCCCGCTGCGGCCGGTCGCGGCCAGGCCGGACGCCCGGATCTCCACATCGGTGAAGCCCTGCCGCCGCAGTTCGTTGACCAGCGCAGCGGGCCGGTCCGGCGCGTATCCGACGGCCCACCGCCCGTCGACCGGAACACCCTGGGCGGCCAGCCACCGCGCTGGCGACGCACCGTCGGGCTGGTCGAGCTGGGCGCGGTAGAACTCGGCCGCCACGTGCTGCACGGCCAGCAGACGTTGCCGCCGCGCGTCCGGGACCGCCGACAGGCGAGGCGGGCCGGCGACCTGAGCGGCCAGCGACCCGGCACGTCCGCGCAGCGCGGCGGTCCGGTCGACCGAGGCCGCAACACGCTCGGCGACCTCACGCGCCGGCCCGGCCGCCGGCTGGTCCGGCGCCGCCATCACGGCCGCCCGTCGTCGGGCTCGGTGGGCAGCAGCCCATGCGCCCGCAACGACTCGAACAGGCGTTGATGGTGCTCCAGGGTGGCCGTCAGGTCATCGATCTGCGATTGCAGCCCGGCGGCGACCGTGTCGGGTAGGCCCTCTGCGTCCGGTGCGGCCATCGGTACAGCGGCGTCGTCAGCCATCGCTCCCCCATGTGATCGCTTGATCATCACCGTAACCAACCTGTCGAGCGGGATCGAGGCGCGACAGGTCGCAGCCCGCCCGAACGTCGTCGTCATGCCGGCCCAGGCCGCGTCACCGCCGGCACCGCAGCGGGCGTCCATGCCACGGAATCACGGGCAGAAGGCCGGTCAGGCAGCCCAGGCCCGCAGGCCCGCGCCAGCGCCGACGTGGTGACGCTCTCCAAGAAGGACGCCTCCGGCGGGGCCTCTCTCGGAGATGCCCGGGGGCGACCGTCGGCGCCAGGTGGGTGAGTGGTCACCCAGGGGGTGGGATCCCCTCGCGCCGGCCGCCCAGAGGGCTACCAGACCGGCTCCGGGACGACCAGGCCAAGCCGCTTCGCGGTCGGCTACGCCGAGCCTGGCCGTCCCGGAGCCGGCCCGGTCGATCGGAGATCGGCCGACACGAGGAGATCCCACCCCACCCCCGGCACCGCGCGGGGCAAGCCCGCAACCCCGCCCACCACGGGCCTACGCCGACTCTTGCGCCGCGTCATACCGGGTCAGCACGTAGCTGACGCTGCTCTTGGCCCACTTGCCCTTGCCCGACGGGGTCGGCACCTGCTCGGCGTTCAGCCTCTCGGCGATGGCCGCCAGCGACAGCCCTTCACCGCGTAGTTCCGCCACCCGGGTGGCCGAGGGCGGCACCGGTGCCGGCGGCCGGCCCAGCCGCACACCCCGGTCCCGGGCCGCCGCCATCCCCGCCGACACCTCGGGCCGACGCATCTCAGATTCGCTGCTCATGCCCCACAGCGTACGGCAAAAAGGTACAGAAAAAGACCCCTGATGGGATCTTTACCTGTACCTTTTCCTGTACGATAGAGAGGCAAGGAACGGTCCGGCCAGGTGAGCCACCACCCGGCCGGACCAGGAAGAACAACCCCTCTGCGAAAGGCAGTTCCATGACCCAGCGTACGACGATCCCGGCCCGGGAGATCGACCACAACGACCAGTGCGTCGGCTGCGGTGCCAACGCCTACGGCGTCAGCGCCGGAGACCCGTGCCACCCGCTGTGCCCGTTCGAGACCGGCACGTTCAGCCCGGCGGTCATCCTGCGGGTCGCCAACCTGCGGGTGCGCAACCACCCGGCCGGGGTCGGCTACGACATCGCCGGCGCGATCTTCGCCGCCGCCGTCGACCTGGCCGGCAACGACCAGGCGCAGGCCCTCGCCGACGAGGCCCGGCAGGCGCTGGCCGACTACCTGGTCGGCCAGTGGCCGCCGAAGGCCGAGGCGATCCGCAACCAGGTGGTCTACCGCCACGGCCTCTTCGCCCAGCTCACCGAGATCGCGGTCTCGCTGTACGGCGCGGCCGACCAGCACGACGGCAACGACCCCGACGACTGCTGACACCCAGCCGGGCCGGCCCTCGGTGGGCCGGCCCGGCTCCCCCCAACCCCACGTCAGCGCATCGAAGGGATCGAGAGCATGACCAGCACCAACACCCGGCCCGCCCAGCTCGCGCCGGTCCGCATCGGCCGAGGCCGCGTCGTCCACCTCGGCAACCTGAGCAGCATCAAGGGCCCGGCCGGCGAGCCCCGCTACGTCGCCGGCTCGTGCGGGGCCAGCACCCGAGGCGACACCATCACGGTCGGTGCCGCTGTCACCGCGCCAATCGACTGCCGCACCTGCACGCGCTCCAACCCGGTCCGCGTGGCCTGGATCAACGCCACGGTGATCGCGGCGACCAGCGAGCCGGTGACCCTGCCGCACACCGGACTGACCGTGCCGCACACCCAGCTCCGCGTCGACGGCCCCACCCAGCCCGGCCCCGGCCGTGCGGAGCAGCACCGGCTGTACCTCGGTGCCCGCTTCGTCGGCTGGATCACCACCCACCCGCGCCACCCGCACCGCAGCGCCACCTACCAGACGAACTCCCTCGGCGGGAGGGAGCTCGACGAGTACGCCCAGCAGTGCCGGCTGTTCACCGGCGAGCCCGCCACCGTCGCCGACGTGCTGGCCGAGCTGGTCCGCGAGCACATCACCGCGGCAGCCGTCGCCGAGCGGCTGGCCGCCACCCGCACCCCGGTCCGGCTCATGCAGCACATCCGCGACGGCGACGGCCAGCCCACCGGGGCCCCGTACCCGACCATCTACGCCAGCGCCAACGCACCGCTGACCACCGACCCCACCTGGCACCGCGCGGTAGCCCGCGCCCTGCACCGCGACTCCCCCGCCGGCCCCGGCCAGCACTGGCAGATCTGGACCCCCACCGGCTGGACCCGCCTGCTCGACGTCGTCGACGTCGACCAGGACCTCGGCTGACCGAACCCATGCCCGGGCCGCCACCGGCCCGGGCACGGGGACGCCGCCCGACCAGCAACGACGGGGAGACCACCATGACCAACAGCCACCGGACCGACGCCCGCACCATCCTCGCCACCGCCACCCCGACCACCCACCGCCCACTGCTGGCCTGGGCCGTCGGAGCCATCACCCGCAGTCACGCCATCCACCCGCTGACCTACTGGCGCACCCGAGACGCCCGACGACTCGCCCCGGAGTACGAGGGGCAGACACTGCCCGCCGGCCGGATGCTCCGGCTCGACCGGACACGCATCGAGATCAGCGACGGCAACCTCCACCAGCCACTGCGACTGACCTGGACCGACCTCGGCAACGTGCTCGACAACGGCCGAGTCACCGATGACCTAATCCGCCGCTGCCAGCAGGCCGTCATCGCCTGGCGCGACTACCCAGGCGGATTCCGGGGCGCTGGCTGGAACGACGTCCTCGACGCCTGCGGCCGCGCCGGAGACGCCGTATGGGCAGCGTGCCGACCTAACGACCCCGGCGAGCAGCTCGACCTGTTCGCCCTCGCCGGCATCGAGAGCTGAGGCTTTGTCTATTCCCGGGCGCGGCCTGACCTGGACCTGGTCGGCCCGCGCCCGGCTGCAACCATCGGCATTCAGCCGGCTGAATCCACCCAGGCCTTGCACGGTTTACGCTGTAGGCATGGACCCGATCCGCTCCGCGCGCAGCTCACGGGCGTTGTACGCCCGCCCTGGGCGCCTGCCGGTCGTGGCCTCCGACCTCGGCGAGCTGCGCGGACCGACCAGCGGAACCATCGAACTGCCCCATCGGCTGTTTTGGCAGGCCGACCGCCGTGTCGACCTTGACGCTCCCGGCCTCCTCACCTGGATGTACGAGACGGTCCTCACCGAAGCCGTTCAGGTCGACGAGCTTCGCGCCTGGCTACATGGTCCGACCCTGACCCGGCTGTGGCCCCAGCTCTACCTGCCCCGTGGCGTCCGGCACGCCTGGGAACAGCGGCATCCCGTACTACGCGCCCGAGGTATCGCTGCCTGATGCCGCCGACGCCGGACCCGTTCCAGCAGGACGTAGCGCGCATCGCGCTCACCGCAGCCAGCCGGCACGGCTTCGCCCTCGCTGGAGGTCAAGCCCTCATCGCCCACGGCATCGGAGCCCGCCCCACCGAAGACGTCGACCTGTTCACCGACGTCGACGGTGGCGTCACCGCCGCCAGCGAGCTCGTCCGTGACGCCCTGACCGATGCCGGCCTCCAGGTCGACGCCATCCCCGAGACGACCGAGCTGGACGACGTCTTTTACGGCTTCGAACACGACATGATCGAGTTCGAAGTGCACCGCGACGAGCGGGCCGTCCGGTTGCAGCTCGTCCGCTTTGCCCGCAGCAACAACCCGGTCACCCTCGACATCGGGCCGGTGCTACACCTCGACGACGTGATCGGCACCAAGGTCGCCGCCATGGTCACCCGGGCCCAACCCCGCGATTACATCGACGTCGCTGCCGCGCTGACCCGCTACACCCGCAACGACCTCATCGCGCTTGCTCGTCGCGCGGATCCTGCTCTCGACGACGACGAGATTCACGACGCCATGCGGCGCCTGGACCGCCTGCCCGATGCTGTCTTCGCCCTCTACCGCCTCACCCAGGCTCAGGTCGAAGCCGTGCGCAGCGCCTTCGCCGACTGGCCCCGCTCACCCTTTCCGTGAGGTAGCCGTCGGGCCCGCTGGACGCTGCAACAGAGCCCAGAATCGGTGCGCTCCTTGAGGGCATCATCAGGCGTCAGTTACCTGTATGACGACCACGGTCGCATCGTCATGACGCTTGCCTCGCCAACGCTGTGGATCCGGATCGTTGTGCTCGGACTCTCGCACCGCACGGATGAGCGACTCGGGACCAGCGGACTGATGTAGCGCCATGACGTCCTGCCAACCCCATCCGTAGCGCTCCGTTAGCCGGGAGATGCCGTCAGAACACAGTAGGACTTGGGTTGCCGCAGGTCGGGGCAGCGTGCCGACCAGTGCGTGCTCAGCGGCAGCAGGCACTGCACCCAGAACCCAGAAGCCGCCTGGCCGGTTGCGCACGGTGGCGACATAGGCCGGTGAGTAGGTACGCACTCGGCCCTCGACGATCGGCGCATCAGGTAGGTGATCAACGCGATCGTCGATGACGGTCGTGTATCCGTCCTGCCCTCGGTCGATGACTACTGCGCAGTCTCCGACCACCAGCCAGTCGATTCGATCCTTGCGAACCCGGACGATGGCCCCTGTTGCTCCTGGTGAAAGGGGGTCGCTGAGGTCGCAGGTCGCATCATGATCGGCCATGGTGGCCTCTACGGCAGACCGGGCGATCGTGGTGAGTGGCTGCTCAGGCTGCTGGCTTAAGCAACTGCTGAGGTGGATGCCGAGTCGGGCAACGACCCATGTGATCGGGTGGATGCAGCCGCCTGTCTCACCGGGGTATCGGCCGGCACCGTCCAAGACCAAGGCCCACCCGTCGCCGACGGCAAGGTGGTCTTCGTTGGCGCTGTTCGGTGCCGCTGTAGTGGCGGCCGTGTAGGTGATGTGCACGAGTCGCCTTAGTCAGGGATCTTGAACCGGTACTGCATCTCGACCATATCGCCGGCGATGACGGCGAGCATGACTTCGACGGGGCGGCCGGTGACGTCGTACGTGGTGCGGGTCAGGTCCACGACCGGAGTTCCCGCTGGCAGACGCAGCGCAACACTTTCTGGGCCGGTGGGCATGCGGATCGCCCACTCCTCTGCGATCTCGTCCAGCTCGTAGCCCGCGTCCTCCAGCCGCGCGAAGCTGCCGCCGGGGCCGGTGTCTTCGTCCTGGATCTGCGTGCCCTTAACCACGCCGAGCTCGAAGTACGAGTCGGCGAGCTGATTGGGCCTGTCGTCAACGAGGGTGGTGCGCCGTCTCACCCAGACCGGGGTGCCCGTCGGGATCTTGAAACGTTCGGCGACCACAGCGGGTGCTGGCGTCTCGGCTAGCTCACGCAGCATCTGACCAGCGGTATGTCCTTGAGCCGTTGCCTCGGCAGTCAGGATCGCCTGACCTGACCTCCAGCGACTCTTGGCGTACCTGTCAATGCCGTGCCGACGGGCAGACGGGCGTTCCCGGACGAAGGTGCCCTTGCCCTGAACGGTGATGACCAGCCCTTGTTGCTTCAGCAGGTCGATCGCTTTGCGTGCCACAGCAAGGCTGACGAGGTTGTCTTCCGCCAGCTCATCAAGCGTGGGCAACCGGTCTCCCGGGCTGTGGACGCCCGTTTCGATCTTCAGCCGAATGTCGTCAGCGACGCGGACTTGTAGCGGTCGAGCGTCTGTGGGGCCCGTACTCATGGACACAGACTAGACCGTCTGAAGGTCTGCATACAGAAAAGCTTGACCTGTGACCGTTGGGCGACTTAACGTTGTCCGCACGTTGATAGGTCTGCATACAGACCTCGAACCTTTTTTGGGTCACTGCGGTGACCAAAGAAAAGGCCCCGGCGGGATTGGGCCCCGCCGAGGCTGCGGCATCACACCCAAGGAGGCTCAGATGCCAGCAATGAGGGTACGTGCTGCCCGGAGCAATTCGGAGCAGACCCCAACTCGACCGATCGCCGGTGACGTGTCCGTGCTGGTGGCGCGGGCGCAGGCCGGTGACGCGGAGGCGTTTGGTCTGGTCTACGACCGGTACGTCGACCAGGTGTTTCGGTCGATCTACCGGCGGGTCTCGGACCGACAGGTCGCCGAGGACCTGACCTCGGAGACGTTCCTGCGGGCGCTGCGCAACCTGGCCAGCTTCCGGCGGCCGGGCGGTGACTTCGGCGCCTGGGTGGCCACGATCGCCCGGAACCTGGTGACCAACTACCAGTCGTCGCACCAGCGACGCGAGCGGCCGGTGGCGGAGCTGCGCGACGCGGCTCCGGTCGAGCAGGCCCCGACCCCGGAGGCCGCCGCGATGGCGACCCTGACCCGGGACGCGGTCATGGCGGGGATCGAGCAACTCAACCCGGACCAGCGGCGGTGCATCACGCTGCGGTACCTGCGAGAGATGTCGATCGAGGAGACCGCCCAGGTGCTGGGCAAGACCCCGGCGGCGGTCAAGTCGATGCAGCACAAGGCGCTGCTGGCGCTGCGCGGTCTGCTGTCGACGACGGCGGTGATGCCGGCATGACCACGATGACGCCGCCGCTGAACAGCGCCGACCGGGCCGCCGCTGTGCGTGCTGCTCAGGGACAGACGGCTCCTGTTCAGCGGATGCCGATGGGCATCCGGGTCACCAAGACCCCTGCCGCGCCGGCTCCGGCCGCTGCGGAGACCACCTCGGCCACGCCGGCGACCCCTCGGGGCGTGGAGGACGTGCTGCGTATCGCCGCTGGCAGCAGCGCCGCGCGGACCCGCCAGCTCGCCGAGCGGATCGGCCGCCTGGTGCAGGAGTTGACCGGGCGGGTCGAGGCGGAGGAGGCGACGCGCCAGGAGCGCGAGGCCGCCGAGCAGCGGCGCCGCGAGCTGGCCGAGGCCGCCGAGAAGCTGGCGAGTCAGCTCGCTGAGGTGCGGCAGGAGCTGCGGGCGACCGGCCGCAGCGATTCCGTGGACTCGCCGCCGCGTAACCGCCGCGAGGGCGCCGCACAGCGGGCGGCGATGCGGCAGTGGGCCGTGGCCAACGGCTACGAGGTCAAGGACCGGGGCCGGATCTCACGCGAGATCTGCGAGGCGTACGCGGCGGCCACCCAGGAGGTGACCCGGTGAAGGCGCACAAGATGCTGCTCCCGGCTGCTGCGGTGCTGTCGGTGGCTGGGCACGTGTGGGCGGTGCGGACGGTGCGGGCGGACCGGGCCCGGCTGGCTGAGGCCCACCGGGACGCGACGACCGACCCGCTGACCGGGCTGGCGAACCGGGCCGGGCTGGCGTCGGCGCTGGCCAATCTGGCCGGTGAGCCCTACGACGTGGCGATCGTGGACCTGGACGGGTTCAAGCAGGTCAACGACACGTTCGGGCACGACGCGGGTGACGCGGTGCTGGTCGAGGTCGCGGCCAGGCTGTCGGCCGCGATCGACGAGGTTGACGGTGCGGTGGTCGCGCGGCTCGGCGGTGACGAGATCGTGCTGGTCTGCCCGTCGCCGGCGCCGATCGCGCACCTGCTCGGCACCGAGGTGATGCGGGCCCTGGCCGCGCCGGTGGTGCTGCCGGGCGGGCGGGAGCTGGTGGTGCGGGCCAGTGTCGGCGCGGTGTCGGCGATGGTCGGTGACGAGCCGTCGCGGGTGCTGCGCGCGGCGGACCTCGCGCTGTACGAGGCCAAGGCCAACGGTGGCGACCAGGTCGCAGAGTACGGCCGGGTGCTGGACCTGCCGGTAGTGGAGACGCGGCCGGTGGTGCGGCTGCGGGAGATGACCGAGACCGCCCGCGTGCTGGGGGGTGCGGCATGACGGCCCCGACCACCAAGGCGTTGGATCTGGCCGCTGCGCTGGCCAGCTACCGGACCAGCCTGCGTAAGGCGTCGGACGTCGAGCTGGAGCACCGGGCGGCGTCGGTCGCGGCGCTGCCGGGCTGGTTCGCCGGCGAGCTGCGCCAGGCGATCAGCGACGAGCGTGAGTCTCGCCGGTTCGCGGACCGGCCGACGTCGGCGCGGACGCCGAAGGTCGCTGCCGGTGCGGCGGTCGCGGGGGCCCCGATCGCGATGCTCGCGGGCCGGCTGCTGGCCGAGCACGCCGAGCAGGTGCCGCAGGTCCTGCTCTACTCCCCGGCTGTCGCGGTCGGCCTGGTCGGCGCGGTGGTTGGTGGCGGCCGGCTGGGGCGGTGGCTCGACGAGCGCCGTCACGGCCTGGCCGTGGACGTCGACGAGGCCGACCTCAACCCCCTCGGTCGGGAGCTGCTCGCGCAGGCCCGGGCCCGCCGCGCGGCCGGTGGTGAGAGCTGATGCCAACCCTTCGGATTCCGACGCTGGCGGGTGTCAGCATCCGCGCGACTGGCCGGTCGAACATCAGCAGCGACCGGCGCGGCACGGTGGTGTCGTACACCGGCCGCCTGATCCTCAACGGCCGTGAGGTGCTCTCGCCGGAGCAGGTACGCGCCGATTGGGCCGCGCGGGGCGAGACGGCCCTGCGGGAGGCGGACCGCACCGAGCACAGCGACCCTGCCGGGCATGCCTGGGCCAAGGGCGTGTGTGCGGCCTACGCGACGGCGGTGCAGATCCTCGACGCCTGGCACGGCCAGTTCGCGGCGGAAGGGCTGCCGCTGACCGACATCGTCGCGGGCATCAAGGTGGCCCGCGCGGCGATGTTCGACCAGACGCCGCCCGACGTTGACGACCTCGGCCGGCTGACCATCTCGGCGGCCACGTCGACGCTGCTCATGCTGGCCGGGAACCTGGCCGTGACGGCCTCCTACGAGTGGGAGGTGTCGCGGTGAGCCGGATCCGTGCCGCGTTCTACGACCCGGAGGGCACCCGTTACGGCATACCCACCTATTGGTGGCGGGGTGCGCCGGCCGGCTACGCCACGCGCCGGCAGTTGCGGGCGCGGGGGCTTCGGCCGGGTGGCCAGGAGGTGGCCGCGCAGGTGCTGTGGCGCGGCGTCGGTGGTGTGCGGGCGGCCTACCTGTACCGGGTGGACCTGGCCCGGCCGAAGCGCACGGCGACGCCGGCGCAGCGGGCCGCGATCGGCTGCGCGCTGCGGGCCCGGCGCACCTGCCCGACCTGCCAGGTCGTGCAGCCCTACTACATCCCGCGCTCTCATGGGGAGTGCCTGGACTGCGCGCCAACGGGAGGTGCTCGGTGAGCACTGAGACGACTCCGAGCGGCGTGGACGTGCCGGTGGACAGCCGGGCGGACAAGGTCGAGGACACCGTCAAGCTGGTCGTGCTTATCGCGATCATGCTGGCCGCGCTCGCGGCGTCCTTCACGCACATGAAGGACTGGACGCTGCACTGGATGCCGGAGCACACCCCGGAGTGGTTTGGGTGGGCCAACGCGGTCATCTCCGAGCTGGTGCCGCTGGTGGCGACGCTGTCGTTGCGCAAGCGGCTGCGGCAGGGCAAGAGCTTGTGGTCCTACGCCCTGGTGATTCTGCTGTTCGGCGCGGTGCTGTCCCTGGCGGCGCAGTTGTCGGCGGTCGGCGCGGACGCGTCGTGGTCGGCGAAGTTCCTCGCCTGCCTGCCGTCGCTGGCGTTCCTGTTCCTGTCGAAGCTGGTGCTCGGAGATCTTGACGGCGGTCGGAAGCACGCGGAAATCGAGGCCGAGCGGCAGCGCCTGGCTGATGCCGAGGCCGCCCGCCGGGCGGAAGAGGTGCGGGCGGCGCGAGCGGAAACGGCCGCCGCGCGCCGGGCGCAGGCGGAAGCCGAGGAGACGGCGCGGGCGGAAACGGCGCGGGCCGAGGCGGAAACCGCTGCTCGGGTCGAGGCGGAAACCCGCGCGGCCGAGGCGGAAACGCGGGCGCGCTCGGAGGCGGAAACGCGGGCGGAAGTCGAGGCCGTCACGGAGGCGGAAATCGCCGAGCACGCCCAGGCCGCCGCTGAGGCTCGTGAGGCCGCCCGGGTCGCCGAGCAGCGGGCTGCCGCCGCGGTCGAGGCGGCGCGGGTGGCCGAGGGTCGGCTGGCCGAGGCCCGCGACGCCGCGGACCGCGCCGCTACCGCTCGGGCCCTGACCGAGCAGGCCACCGCCGAGCAGGTGCGGGTGCTCACCGAGGCTGCTGAGCAGGCCGAACGTGACTACCAGCAGACCCTGGCGGAGGCCCGCTACACCAACCAGGCCGCCCAGGACCGGGTCGCCGAGCTGGACGAGACGGTGCGGGCGCTGCGGGCGCAGCTGGACCAGGCGCAGCGCTTCGCCGAGGCGCAGGCCACCGCGCGGGCCCTCGCCGAGCAGGAGAGCCAGGCGATCAAGGACGCCCGCGACGTGGTGGCCAACGAGCTGGAGCGCACCCGTCGCGCCCTCGCCAGGGCGCAGGAGAAGGCGGAAACCAGCGGGGGGCGGCAGCCGGAAATTGCGCGGCCCGTCGCCCGGAAATCTCTGGCGTCGGTTCCGGCTCAGTTGCCGGCCAACCTGCCCGAGGTGGACAAGGTCCGACCGGAAACGGTGGCGCTGATCCTGGCCGCCCGGGCGGAAAACCGGAACGCCACCCAGACCGCGCTGAAGGAAATCACCGGCATTTCCGAGCGCACGATCAGCCGGGTCCTCAACGCCGTGCCGGCGGAAATCGTCGACCAGGTCCTCGAACTCACCAGCGGTCGCGTCGCGTGAGCCGACCGGCCAGCGCCGCGCGCACAGCCCGGCGGCCGTGAGCCGGTGAGCCCACGGTGCTCGATCCGCCGACGACGTCGGGTCGAGTGCCGTGGCCCCACCCCTCGGCAGGCAGGAACAACCCCATGCGACCCCGTTTCGACCTGCACCAACCGCACCTGATGGAGGTGATCCCGTGAGCGCCCAACCCGCCGAGGAGAACTACCAACCGTCACCGATGCCGCGAATTCCGTTCCGGCGTGAGGCGGACGTCGTTTCCCTCGCTCCGCACCGGTCAGAGGCCCTTCCGACCCCTCCCCTACCGGAATCCAACCAGGACGAACCCGCACACAACGGACCGACCTCTTCCGGCCCCAACTCCGGCATCGGAATTGCTCTGCGTGACGTTCCGGGGGATTGGGAGAGCGTCACGGCGGTGTGGACCGGCTCCCCGGAGCCGCTGTCCGACCTCGTCGCGCTGACCGGTCAGGCCCGCGACGGCCAGGACGCCCAAGCCATCGCGATGGCCTGCTGGGCGGTGCTCGTGCTCATCCCCCGCGGCCTGCTGCACCTGGCCTCGTGGGTTCTGGCCCATCCCCTGCGATCGCTGGCCGCCGCCGCGGTAGCTGCGGTCTTCCTCGCAACCCGAACCCTCTGAGAGGAGCACCCGTCATGACCAGCGCACTGATCGTGCTCGGCGGACTCGTCTACATCGGCCTGTCGATCGCCTTCCACTTCACTCCCCGCCTGCGGGTCGTCGTCGGTCTGGTGGTCGGCGCGCTGCTCGCCGGTGTCGTCGTCACGCAGGTCAACAAGTGGCTCGCCAAGGGCATCACCACTGTCGCCGAGCCGATCGGCGACTGGATCGGTCAGGACACCAAGCAGGTCGCCCTGGCCCTTCCCACCGCGCTGGGACTCGCGCTCGGGATCGTCGTGGTCGTGTTCCTGCGCGGCAAGGGCGGCGGCAAGAGCGTCGGCGGCGGCAAGGGCGCGGCCGGCAAGGGCGGCGGCGGTGGCAAGGCCAAGCTGGCCCACGCCGCACTCGCCTGCGCCCTGCTGCTGCCGATGATCATTGGCGGTCTCGGTTCGACCATCCGGGACGTGGTCCAGTGATCTTCTTCGACATCCTGGTCTATCTGGCGGTGGCGAAGATCGCCGTGCTGCTGCTGGAGGACGCCGCGTACGCGGTGCGCGGCAAGCAGTCCCCGCGCCGGCAGGCCCGCGCCCGCCAGGCCGCCGGACAGAAGGCCACCGGTGACGGCAAGAGCACCGACGGCGCGGGCGGGGGTGCCGGTGGCCGGTCGGGCGGCGCGGTCGCGGCGGCCGACGGCTACCTCGCGGGGCTGATCGAGGACGCCACCGAGCGGGCCCGGGCCCGCCGCCGCCGTGCGGTGGCCCGCAAGCGCGGCGCCCAGGCCGTCGACGGTGTCGTGGTCGACGTCGACGACGACGGCCGCTGGTACGCCGACTGCGACCTGTGCGGCTGGTCCAGCCGCCCGTACCGCATCGAGGCCAACGCCCAGGGCGCCGGCCGCGAGCACACCCGCACCGAGCACCCCGAGCAGTACACCGGGGAGAAGGAGGCTGCCCAGGACAGCGACACCGATTCCACCGAATCGGCCGCCGACGTCGACGCCGGCGAGCAGGAACCGCGACGCCCCGCGCTGCGGGTGATCCCGGGCGGCGCCCAGGAGCCGGCGACGCCGGAGGCCGCCGGGCAGCCCGAGCAGCCGGCCCAGGCGGCGCAGCCGGTGCCCGCCGACCCCGCCCCGCCGATGCCGAAGCCGACGCAGGAGTGGCCGCAGCGGTTTCACCACACCAAGTGCGACCGGTGCGGGAAGACCAGCGTCACCGCCGAGATGCCGCACAGCTGTCCCCGATGCGGTGCGGACGACAGCCGGCTCCGTGCGGTCCCCAATCCGCCGTCCGATGGCCCGGTTTACCAGTGGGTGTGCCCGCGATGCCGCGCCCGCCGGGCGGGCTTCGACTCACTGGCCGCCGCCGAGGCCGCCGCCGCCCAGCACACCTGCCCCCCGGCCGCCGACACCCCGGCGCCGACCACCCCGGTCACCCAGGGCGACCAGGAACGGCTGCGCTCCGAGCTGTACGGCAAGTGCGCCCACCGCGAGGTCCGCGAGGGCTTTCTCGACCAGTGGTGCGACAACCCCGCTGGCGGCCCGCAGGGCCCGTACTGCGACGACCACAAGACCACCGGCACCGACGCCGGGGACGACCAGCACCACCCGACCGCCGACCCGGCGGCCGGTTCAAGCACCACCGAGCAACTGAGGGAGATGACCGTGAACCTGGAAGCCACTGGTCCGGAGGAGATCCGCGCCGCGTTCACCGCTGCGGCCGAGGCCGCCGGGGAGAACGCCGAGACGATCGGCGGGATCGCCGGCGTGCTGACCGAGGCCGCCGACCGCTACGAGTCCCTGGAGATGGCGGCCTCGACCGTCGCGCACCTGCGCGACGCCGCCGAGCAGGTTGCCGCCGCCCACGCGGCACTGAACAGCGCCCAGGAGGAGCTGCAGGCCGCGTTGGGCGACTTCAACGCCAAGGACGGCCAGGTCGCCGAGGCCGTCGCCGACGCCGGCGGCAACGTCGCCAGCAAGGAAGTCCTGGTCGGCTGACCCGACCCACCCCGGGCCCCGGGGCGGTCACCGCCCCGGGGCCCAGCCCCTCCCCCTCTCTCGCACCGCCTGCCAGCCCCGACGCATGAGGAGCCCGCGATGACGACCCGGACCGCTCAGGAGATTCGCTCGGAGCGCCTGGCCAAGCTCGGCCACGCCCTGACCGCCCTGCTCGCCGTCACCGCCTACGCGGTGGCGTGGCTGGTCAAGCGCAGCTGGCGCCGGCTGCTGCCGGCCTACTGGGTCGCCGCCGAGCTGGTCGTCGCCTGGGTGGCCGGCCCCCTTGGGGTGTCGTGGCAGACGGTGGCGATCCTCGCCCTGGCCATCGCCGCCACCGCCGTCGGGTGGCGGGCCCGCTCCCGCACCGTGCGGGCGTGGCGGGCCGCGATCGCCGTGGTCCTCGGCGTGTGCGCCGTCGCCACGGTCGCCGCCGGCGGCCCAGCCGCCATGGCCGCCCACCCGACGCTGACCATGTTCGTGCCGACGCTCGCCGGCGCGGTGCTCGGCTGGCCGTGGTGGTACCACCTGCGCCAGCGCCCGCCACAGCCCGAGCCGACCCCGGCCCCGGCCGTGGCCGACGTGCCGGCCGAGGTGGATCCGCTGACCGCGCACTGGCAGCACCGCTGGGAGCACGAGGTGCTGCCCGCGAAGGTGTGCGAGGGCACCACGCTGGTGCAGGCGGTCGCGCCCCGCCCCGGAGTTGTCGAGGCCCTCGTGCGGTTGGCTCCCGGCACGAAGCCGGGCCCGCTGGTCAAGACCGGCCCGGACGTGGAGGTCGCCCTGGACCTCGACGAGGGCGCCGTCGGGTGGCGCAACACCGGCAAGCGGGCGTGGCTGCGGGTGATCTTCGTCGAGCGGTCCTACATCGCCGGCGGGGTGCCGTGGACCGGCCCCACCTACGCCAACGGCCGCTTCGAAATCGCTCGTTTCAGCGACGGCTCTCCCGGCCACTGGGTGCTGACCCGGCCGCGTTTCGGGGTGCTCGGCGGTCTGATCGTCGGATCGATGGGCACCGGCAAGTCCCGCGCCCTGGGCGCGCTGATCGCCAATCTGCTCGACGCGGGGGTGCAGGTCGCCGTCGGCGACCCGCAGAACGGGCAGAGCCTGCCCGCCTGGAAAGACACGGTGGAGTACCACCCCGGCGTCGAGGCGACCGCCCTGCTGGCCCGCCGGTTCCACGCCGAGGTGATGCGCCGCAGCGAACTGCTGGCTGGCGCCGGCGTCGAGGCATTCGACGAGGACGACCCCCGCGTGAAGGCCCTCGGCCTGCGCATGTTCGTCGTCGTCATCGACGAGTGCCAGCTCGTGCTGATCCCGAACACGCCGATCGTCGGCGTGGTCGAGCAGGCCGCCGAGACGATGCGTAAGACCGGCTGCGGCCTCGTGCTGGCCACCCAGCTCCCGCAGATGAAGTCCCTTGGCGGGTCGGTGCGTCTGCGTGACGCCGTGGTCGCCGGCAACGCCTTCGTGCTGCGGATCTCCAACCGTGGCAGCGGCTCGACGATCCTGCCCGACGACTTCGTCGGTGACCCGTTCGCGTTGCCCGCCGAGATCGACGGCCAGACCACCGCCGGCATGGGCTACCTGCGCAACAGCAACCGCGTCGGCATGATCTGCCGCGTCCCGAACCTCGACGAGGCCGCCGTGGCCGCCACCAGCCCCCGCGTGCCCGTGCAGTGGCAGGTCCCGGCAGTCGACCCGGCCAGCCCGATCGTGCTCGCTGGCCACCGCGCCCCGGCCACCACCGCCAAGACAACCACGGGCGGCGGCAGCGCCGTGGACCGGCTGCGCGCCGCGTTCGGCGGTGGTGGCCGCAAGAGCACCACCGCGGTGGTGGAGCAGGTCACCCCGCCCACCCCCGCCGAGTGGGTGCTGGCGTGCCTGCGCCGTGGACCCGCCTCCGCCCAGGCGCTGCTGGACCGCCCCGACTGCCCCGTCGAGCAGTCCCAGCTCTACGCCCTGCTCGGCCGACTCAAGGACGCCGGCCGCATCACCCCGCCCGCCCAGCGCGGCGGCCCCTTCACCATCTCGGCCTGACCGCCGCCGTGACGGCCGGCCCCTCGGGTCCGGCCATCGCGGTGGCCGCCAAGCCCACCCCCCTGCCCCTGCCGCGCACCCACTCCCGCCCGGACAAGGAGACCCCCATGGCCAGCACCACCCGCCGCCGCAGCGCGAACAAGAAGGCCGAGGTCGACCACGGCGCCGCAATCGCCCGTTGGTGCGGTGTGGCCACCCGCGCCACCTGGCACCGCGCCGCCCGTGGCGCCGGCCGTCTCGCCCGCCGCCTGCCCAGCCCGCACCGCACCCCCGAGGTGGACCTGCCCGGCCACGACCACGCCGGCCTGGCCCTGCTGCTGACCGGCCTGACCGTCGCCGCCGCGCAGTGGACCAACCCCGCCGGACCGCTTGGGCGGATCCTCGACGTGCCGGCCGCCATCACCGACGCCCTGCTCGGCGGACTCGCCCCGCTCGCGCCGCTCCCGCTGATCTGGCTCGCCGTGCAGGTGATGCGCCACCCCGCCGGCACCCACACCGTCCGCACCCTCGCCCAGGCCGCCGGCACCCTCGGGATCGCCGCCGGCCTCGGCGGACTACTCGACCTTGCCGCGCCCGGCGCGGGCGGGCTGATCGGCCGCCTGACCGGTGCTCTCGACCTCGTGCTCAGCGCATGGGGTGCCGCGCCGATCCTGATCGGACTCGTCGCCGCCGGCCTGACCGCCCTCACCGGCATCACCCCGGTCGCCGTGGCGACCAGCATCGCCGCTCTGCGCCGCCGCACCCCCGCGTCGCCGGCGACGGACCTTATCGACCTCATCGACGCCGACGACGAGGACGACGTCGACCAGGACGACACCACCGCCATGCCGACGGCCACCACCGCTACGCCGACGGCTGCCACGCCCGCCGCTCCGGGTGATTCCGAGGAATCCGCGTCTCGCCCGCCGCGACCGCGCCGGGCGGCCGACCCGGCCACCACGACCGTCGCGGCGGTATCGCCGGCGACGACGGCCGGCGGCTACCAGTTGCCGCCGGTGAGCCTGCTCGCCGCCGGCGAGTCCACCCGCCGCCGCGTCGGACCCGGCGACGCCGGCTGGATGGCGCTGCAGGGCGTTCTCGACGAGTTCAAGGTCGCCGCAAAGGTGTCCGGTGCGCGCCGCGGACCGACCGTCACCCGCTACGAGATCACCCTCGGCCCCGGCGTGAAGGTCCAAAAGGTTACCGGCCTGGCCAAGAACTTCGGCCTGAGCGTCGGCACCGAGAACGTGCGGATGCTCGACACGATCCCGGGCAAGAGCGCCGTCGGGGTGGAGCTGCCCAACCCGGACCGGGAGATCGTGACCCTCGGCGACGTCATCCGCTCCGCCGCCCGCGACCAGCACCGGCTCCTTGTCGGTCTGGGCCAGGACATCGACGGCAGCGCGGTCACCGCCAACCTCGCGGCCATGCCCCACATCCTCATCGGCGGCGCCACCGGCGCCGGCAAGTCCGGCTGCCTCAACACCCTGCTCGTCTCCCTGCTCACGCGGGCCACCCCCGAGGAGGTGCGGCTGCTGCTGATCGACCCCAAGCGCGTCGAGCTGACCGCCTACGAGGGACTTCCGCACCTGGTCACCCCGATCATCACCAACGCCCGTAAGGCCGCCGACGCCCTGGAGTGGGTCGTGCGGGAGATGGACATGCGCTACGACGACATGGCCGCCCACGGCTGCCGGCACGTCGACGAGTACAACCGCAAGGTCCGCGCCGGGCAGATCACCGCCCCCGCCGGCAGCGACCG